>JAEWWY010000225.1 GCA_023458835.1 Bacillota bacterium | reverse complement strand
GTCCGGGGCATAGCGCACCCATTCTTCCCTTACCCTCAGCCCATGGGCCTCCATGGCCGAGGAAAACCCGCGATAGCGCTGATACTCCACCTCGTGCTTTTCGTATTTGAGCCCCAGGAAGCCAATATCCTTATGGCCCTTGGCAATGATGTGCTCCATGGCCATGCCGGCTCCCTGAAAGCTGTCCAGCAGCACCGCGTCCACCTGGCTGCCGTGGCGCGGCCTTTCCAGCATCACCACGGGGATGCCCCGGGCCTGGATCCAGTTGATGGTGGCGGCGTCGCTGGCCGTATTGCCGGTAAACACAATGGCATCCACCATCAGACCCATGAGGTTTTCGATCACCGCCCGCTCCTTCAACGTATCCGGCTGCCGGAGGGCGGTAAGCACATGATAGCCGGCCTTTTCGGCCGTTTCGTTCACCGCGTTGCAGATGCGGGCAAAAAACGGGTTCTCACTGGAAACCTGCAGCACATGGCCGATGAAATACGGCTTGTTCGTCCGAAGGCCGCTGGCAATTTTGTTGGGTACATAGCCCAATTCCTCAATGGCCCGGTTGACCTGCTGCCTTTTTTCCTCGGACACATAGCCGTTGTTATTCACCACACGGGCCACGGTGGCAGGCGAAACCTTGGCAGCCTTGGCAATATCAGAAATACGTATCGGCATATTGATCCCCAGTCATTTCAACAGCATCTGCATGTGAATTCGTTATCATAGCACTTGATGCTTGATTTAATTGATATTTGCATTTTAACAGTTGTATCTGCCATTTGTCAACACGATTTTTCATTGCGCTAATATAATAGGATAATAAGTGCACTAAAAATGAAAAAAAATTTGATGATTCTGTAGAGAACCTTGTTGACATCCTGTATACAGTTTGCTATAATGCGAATACGAGGACAGGTGATTTGTTTGATAGTATGAAATCGTCTTCACATCAAGGAATTGCGCAGAGCGCTGCATGGAGGCGATAGATGATGATTCAGTCGGGGACTGTAAAACGACCGGGTGCAGGAAGCCGCTTAAGCCGTGCACTGATCCGCTACAGATATCTTTATCTTTTGTTGATCCCGGGCCTTGTTTATCTGATTGTTTTCTGTTATCTGCCCATGGTCGGCCTGGTGATCGCCTTTCAGGACTACAAGCCTTTTCTGGGCGTGTGGAAAAGCAAGATGATCGGCTTTGGCAACTTTGCCTATCTCTTCCGCTCCGACCAATTTGTATCCGCAGTACTCAACACATTCATCATCAGCGGCTACAAGATCATGTTCGGTTTCCCGGTGCCCATCGTTTTTGCGCTGCTGATGAACGAGGTGCGCTCACGCACATTAAAGCGTTCCATCCAAACGATCCTTTACCTCCCCCACTTTCTTTCCTGGGTCATCATGTTCGGCCTGCTATTCTCCTTCCTGTCGGAGTTTGGCCCCCTGAACCAATTGATCAGCATGCTTGGCGGAAAGCCCGTCGTCTTTCTGAGCGACACCAGGTATTTCCGCTCGGTGGTGGTCATCTCCGATATTTGGAAGGAAGTGGGCTGGAGCGCCATCATCTACCTGGCGGCGCTGGCGGGTATCTCTCCCGAGCTGTATGAGGCCGCCACCATAGACGGGGCCAGCCGTTTCAAATGCATCCTGTCCATATCCCTGCCCTCGATCCTTCCCACCATCACCATCATGTTGCTGCTGCGGATCGGAGGCATACTGAACGCGGGCTTTGAGCAGATCGTGAACCTGTATAACCCCACGGTATTCAGTGTAGGCGACATCATCGATACCTATGTATACCGCATCGGCCTGTTGCAGACCAAGTTCGGCCATTCGGCGGCTGCCGGCATGTTCAAGTCCGTGGTGGCGCTGGTCCTGGTGCTCTCCACCAACCACTTTGTCAAAAAAACCGAGCAGGGCGGCCTGTTTTAACGGAGTATTTTCCGCATCCTGAGCGGAGGAAAGGATGAGCCGTATGCTCTTGGGAAAAAACATCAAAACAGGCGGCCATACAGGCGGCGTCCGGCTAAGCAAAGGCGACAGGCTGTTCGGCTTTTTCAACGCATTGTTTCTGTGCACGGTATCCTTGACCACCCTGGTGCCGGTGGTATCGGTGATTCTCCTGTCTCTAACCCCCGTCACCGATTTGTCCAGGGCCTCCTCGTCCATCCTTTTGATCCCCAGCCGCCTTACGCTCAATAACTATATCTGGCTCTTCCGCGGCAGTATGCGCTTGGTATCGGCCTATGGCGTCACCATCTCGCGGACCGTCCTGGGCACGGCGCTGTGTCTTTTGGTGACGGTGATGACGGCTTACCCCCTGTCCAAAAAGTATCTGCCGGGCCGCGGCCCGCTGATGATGCTCTTCTTTTTCACCATGCTCTTTTCCGGCGGTATGATCCCCACCTACCTGGTGGTGGATACCCTCGGCCTTACGGACACCTTCTGGGCGCTGCTTTTGCCCTGCGCGCTGAGCGTGTACAACATGATCCTCATGCGCACGTATTTCCAGGGCATCCCGGAGGAGCTGGACGAATCGGCCAGGATCGACGGCGCCTCCGACATCAGGATTCTTTTCAACATCATCCTTCCCATCTCCGTACCGGCCCTGGCCTCCATCGGCCTCTTCTATGCCGTCATGCACTGGAACGCATTTGTGGACGGCGTGCTGTACATCAGGGACAGAAGCCTGTGGCCGCTGCAGCTATTGATGCGTGAGATTCTGCAAAACAACAGCGTAGCCGAGCTCTCCCTGGGCGGCCTGATCGAGGATCCCATGCGCCCCAGCGCGACATTGATCATCAACGTGATCATCGTCGTATCCGCGCTGCCCATCATGTGTGTTTATCCGTTCCTGCATAAATACTTTGTCAAGGGCTTGATGATCGGGTCCATCAAGGGATAGCGCGGAATGATCCCCGGAATGCAGGCTTCCAAAAAGATTCCGCTCCATTTTCATAGGCCATGCCCTGCGTGTATACGCATGGCTTGTAATAAGTGCGCCTTCATTAGGTAAAGGAGGAAAGAAACATGACCCTGAGAAGAACCCTGTCCCTGTGCCTGGCCCTGATTCTCCTGCTGCCCCTGCTCATGCCCGCCATGGCAAGCGCGGAAGCCGACCCGGTCCTCAAAGTCCTGTACACCAAGGGCGGCTTTGAAGCTCCCCCTGCCGACGACACCATCAAAGCCAAGATGGAGGCGGACACCGGCATCAAGTTCGAGTTCGTCTCCCCGCCCTCCAGCAACTACACCGAGCAGTTGCACATCATCCTTGCCTCCCAGAAGGATCTGCCGGACATCGTTGCCTTCAACTTGAAAGCCGACGTGTTCGACTACGCGAAGCAGGGCGCGCTGCTGGACCTGACCCCCTACCTGGATCTGATGCCCAACATTACCAAGCTCATCCCCCAAAGTGCCATGGACTATTTCAAGGTGGACGGAAAGCTCTACGCCATTCCCAAATGGACAACCACCAAACGCTATAACGTGGTCATCCGCAACGACTGGCTCAAGAAGCTGAACAAAGAAGTCCCCACCACGCTGGACGAGCTGCACGATGTTTTGACGGCTTTTGCCAATGAGGACCCCGACGGCAACGGCATCAAGGATACCTATGGCATCAGCGGCCTTGGCCTGGACGCCTTTGAATACATCTTCGGCGCCTTCGGCGTAATCGCCGGCGAAACCTCCTGGAACGCCCCCAACACCGGCACCGGCATCTACTTCTACAAGGACGGCGACAAGCTTCTGCCCATGGTTGTAAAGCCTGAAATGAAACAGGCTCTGGAGCCGCTCAGCCA
>JAEWWY010000224.1 GCA_023458835.1 Bacillota bacterium | reverse complement strand
GGCCTGAAAGGGTTGAAGCTCGCGCCCATTTATCAAAACTTTTCGCCCGCCGATGAGAAGGTGCGCCCCCTGTACGCCATAGCGCAGGAGGCAGGGATTCCCATATTTTGGCATCAGGGTACCAGCTTTGTGCGCAATGGTCCGTTGGAACACTGCAGTCCGGTGCTGCTGGACCCTGTGGCGCGCGCCTATCCGCAGCTAAAGATGATTATTGCACACGTGGGACACCCATGGTATGCCGAGGCTGTCTGTGTGGTGCGTAAGCATCCCAATGTGTATGCGGATATCTCCGCTTTGGGCTGCAGGCCCTGGCAGTTTTATAACATCCTGATCTGCGCCATGGAATACGGCGTACAGGATAAGCTGTTTTTTGGCACCGATCTTCCTACATTTGATGCAAATTATACGATCAGCACCCTGCGCAATATCAATGCCGTGTGCGAGGGCACCAGCCTTCCGCGGGTGCCGGAGCGGGTCATAGAGGAAATCATCCACCGGAACACGCCGGAAATACTAGGTCTGAAGTGAGGCTGCCAGTACATGCAATATGCACGAATTGAGAAAATCGAAGCGATACCGGTGAATCTGCCCTTTCGGGAAAAAGTGTCGGATAGCTGGGGGGAATATCACTCCTCTAATCATGGCATCGTGCGCATCACTGCGCAGGATGGCATGACCGGCCTTGGTGAAATCTCCTTTGCCTGGTTTGGTGGCGCGCATGCGCTGTGTGCTGAGGTGGAACGGCTTTGGGCGCCCAGGCTGCTTGGCCATGATATTACGCAGACGGAAGCAATGAGCGAGGCCATGGATGGCCTTTGCGTGTTTTCCAAACGCCATCTGACAGCAAAGGCCGGGGTGGAGATGGCGCTTTGGGATCTTCTGGGCAAAAGCCTTGGCATCAGCGTGGCCCGGCTGATGGGTGGAAGGCTGCGGGACCGGGTACCCCTGACTGGCGGCATCCCCATGGCCGGCCCCCAGGAGATGGCCGAGATTGCCGCGCTGCGCGTAGCCCAAGGGTATCGGGAGCTCAAACTCAAAATCGGGCTTGATGACCAGCGGGATCTTGCCGGCGCGAAGGCCGTGCGGCGCGCAGTACCCGATGATGTGCGCATTCGTGCGGATGTCAATATGGCCTGGAAGGATAGGCGGCACGCGCTGGATATGATGGACAGGTTGTGGGATATCGGGGTACATATCATCGAACAGCCCCTTGCGGGCGAAAGGCGGGATGACCTCAGATGGCTGCGTGAGCGGGCAAAAAACCGCATCCTGCTGGATGAGGGGGTGTGGGATATTGCTGACGCCAGGATGCAACTGGAGGCCGGCGCAGGCGATATGCTTCATTTATATACCTGCGAGGCGGGCGGCTTGACCGGCATGCGGCGCATTGCCGAACTGGCGGAACTGTATCACGTACCCTGCACCATCGGCTCCATGCCGGAAGGGCGCATCGGCGCGGCTGCCTCCGCGCAGGCGGCGGCCTTCATGAAAAACCTTTCCCCCGATCCTTCCGACATACGCGGCTTTACCGTCTATGCGCAGGACCTTACACAGGAAGATCTGGTCATTGAAGGCGGGGACCTTATCATACCGGACAGGCCGGGGCTGGGCGTTACCCTCGATGAAGACAAACTGGCGCGTCTTCGCGTCAGATAAGGGGATGAAGGATATGCGATGGATCGATGCGCACTGCCATGTGGGGCCGGGGCTGATGGCAGGTCAGGCACCGGAGGAATTGCTTGAACAAATGGATAGGCTGGAAGTGGATCAGGCCATATTGGTTCCATGGGACGCCGCGCTGGCGGTCAACAACCGCGAGGGGAACGACTATACGCTGGCGCTGACCCGAAAGTACCCGGACCGTTTCATGGCCTTTGCCAGCGTAAATCCGTGGTACGGGGCAAAGGCGGTGGATGAATTGCGCCGGGCGGCGGGCGAGGGCGCGGCGGGGCTTAAGCTGGCGCCCCACTACCAGGGCTTCCAGATTACCGATTCCATCGTTTTGCCGGTGGTGGAGGCTGCCATCGCTTTGGGGCTGCCCATATACATGACTACCGGCATTCCGGTGGCGGCCATGCCGCTGCAATTGAGCTATCTGGCCCGCACGTATCCCCAGGGCGTTTTTATCGAAGGCCGGTATGGGTTCCCGGATTTTTGGACGGACGCGATCCCCTCGGTCATCGATACGCCCAACATCTATGTGGATGTGGCCTACAATGCTCCCTCAACGATTATGGGGGCCATTCATGCGGTAGGAGCGCAGCGCGTGCTGTTTTCCTCCGACGCCCCGTATCTTTCCCTTGAAAATGAGGTGGAGAAAATACGCAGCCTGCCCGTACCGCCGGAAATCCTCTCGCAATTGGCGGGCGGCACAATTCAAAGCATTTTGAATGGGGGCAGGCAGAAATGATTTACGATATGCACACGCATTTCCTGGGCGGCAAAATGACGCAGGCCGTTTCAAATGCGGATATCTTTTTGCGGGAAATGGATGAAAACCGAATCGCCGTCAGCCTGCTTCTGCCAAACGACGGGCTTTACACCGGAGAATGCGTGGAAGGGGACAATGACCTGGTAGCCCGGATCGTGAAGGAGCATCCGGACCGGTTTGTGGGGATGGGCGTGGTATACCCTCGCGACAAGGGGTGCATTGATGAGATGAAGCGCTGCGTGGAGGAGCTTGGACTGATCGGCATCAAGCTGCACCCATGGCTGCAGGCGTTCAGCACCCTGGATTCATGCTATATGCGCCTGGCCGAAGCTGCGGCTAAGCTTGAAACAGTTTTGTTCTTTCACGACGGCACACCGCCATATACCGAATCCCTTGCCATTGCGGAAACTGCCCGCCTGTTTCCTGAAATCACGGTAGTGCTTGGGCACAGCGGCCTGAATGACCTGTGGCATGAAGCGCTGCTGGCGGCCAGGCGTTACCCCAATGTTTGGCTGTGTACTTGCGGCTGCCCCTATCTGGGAATACGGGAAATCGTCCAGGCGCTGGACGGGGAGCGGCTGATGTTCGGATCGGATTACCCGCTGGCCGATGTACGGGATACACGCGACCGCATCCGGAGGGTTGAGCTGTTGCCCCAGGATCGGCAGATCATTGACAAGGTGCTCTTTGGCAACGCGCAAAAATTCATTCAGCAGTTTCGCCGGGCGTGAGCAGGCAGCATCATGCCGGGTACCAGGTACAGGCCGGGAGTACAGAGGAGGAAGCAGCATGATTTTAAGCCATATGACTTGGACGGAGTGCGCGCAGGTGGATTGGGGGCAGGCTTTGGCCCTTGTACCGCTGGGGTCTACTGAGCAGCACGGCCCGCATTTGCCCTGCAATACCGATACACTGCTTGTTACCGCGATAGCGGAAGCGGCGGAACAGCGGCTGGCCGGACAGGTGGTGTTATGCCCTACAGTATGGCTGGGCCACTCCCCGCACCATCTGTCCTTTGGCGCGACGCTCAGCGCGCATCACGCGCCGTACGCTGCCATGCTGGTTGAAATCCTGCGTTCTTTGAGGAGCATGGGCTGCAAAAAGGCGCTTTTGCTAAATGGGCACGGTGGAAACCGCGTGCCTGCGGCCATTGCTATGCAGGAAATGAAGGATCAGGATCCGCAGTATACCGTCATGCATGCCGATTATTGGGCGCTTGCCGCCGACGACATATTGAGCATATCCTCCTCCGGGGTGACGGGAATGGGCCACGCGTGCGAATTGGAAACCTCGCTGTACATGCATGTATGCCCGCAGGGGGTACGGAGTCAGGAAATACGCGATGCAGGAGAAGGCAATTGCCCGGCCGGCTCTGCCTATCAAGGATACATGTTTCAGGGAACCCCGCTGGCGTGGGTCGACAACTTTGAGCAGATAACCGATACAGGCGTCTTTGGAAAGCCCACACACGCTTCCGCTGAAAAAGGAGCAAAATTCTTTGCCGCCATCGTCGCGGCGGTAGAAAGGCTCCTTGAAAGCGCTCTTGCAACATGAAAGGAAGGGACGGAATATGGGAAAGATCGAAGTCACCTCTGAAAGGGTGCCGGCGCCTTTTGGCAATTACTCCTCCGCTGTGGTGGCCGGAAATATGATGTTTTTGGCAGGACACGGGCCTTTTGATGTCAATCGGCAGCTGGTGGGAGAGGGGGATATTGCCGCCCAGACGCGCAAGTCGCTGGAC
>JAEWWY010000223.1 GCA_023458835.1 Bacillota bacterium | reverse complement strand
TTCGCCTGGCTGAAGGAAAACGGGTATGAAGCCATCACGGTGCCGCATCATCCCAACGCGTACCAGTTTCCGATGGACTTTCACTTCTTCTTCGATGAAAACTACGACCGCGCGGTGGAAATCTACTCCAACTGGGGCTCCATGATGGACAGCAGCCATCCCGTGAATCAAAACGTGGAGCGCATTCAGGCGCTGGGCATCCGGCATTACACGGGCAGCGGGCTGCACTTTGGCTTTATCGCCTCCTCCGACAGCCATGACGGCAACGGCGGCGACAGCAACGTATCCCGGTACAAGAAGCAGTTCGGCCACTATCTGGGCAGCGGGAAGGTGGCGGTGCCCGCCGATTCGCTGACCCGGGAAAACATCTGGCAGGGGCTGTACAGCCGCCATTGCTATGCCGTGACGGGTGAGCCCATCCTTCTTTCGTTCCGGATCGGGGAAGCCGTCATGGGCGATATCATTACACAAAAGCGGGAGAAGCTTGACATCCGCATCGAAGCGGTGGGCACAGACCGCCTCACCCGCGTGGCATTGTATAAAAACGGCATGGTGTACAGGGAATTTACCGGCATGCCCGGCTGCGAATTCAAGGCCGGGATAACCGACAACGATTTGGAACCGGCGTGGTATTGGGTTGAGGTCGGCCAGGCCGATTCCGAAATGGCCTGGTCCAGCCCCATCTGGTATGAGCCCAGGGAATGATCTTCATCCGTACCGCGCGGCAACGTCACTTTACCTTGAAAAAGGTAAAAATAAAAGGAGGAAACCACCATGAAGAGGATCCTGGCCATCGCTCTGTCCCTTATCCTGCTGCTCAGTGCCGTACCTTTCGCGTTTGCGGAAGGGTACACCCTCGAATTCTGGCTCGCGGGCAACGACGATTCCCTGTATGCCGCCTATGAGCAGGTCGTCAAGAAGTACGAGGCCGACCATCCCGGTGTCAAGATCAATATGAACATGATCAACTGGGGCGAGTATTTTACCAAGCTGTCCACCTCCTTTGTGGGCGGGACCGGCCCTGATGTTTTTGCCATCGGCTTTGCGCAGTTCTATACGCTGGCCGGCAACAAAAGCATGCTGAACCTTGCGGACTACATCCCTGCCGATTGGGATGGCTACGGCGATATCCCCGAAAATATTCTGAACCTGGGCAAGGTGGACGGCAATATCCATGCCTTGCTGGTTCCCGAAGCGCGGGCGCTGTACTACCGCAAGGACATTGCCCAGGAGAACGGCGTAACGGAGGAAGACCTGAAAATCGAAACCTTGGACGATCTGGTGGAATTGGCCAAGAAGATGACCATCAAGAATGGCGATGAAGTCGTCGTGGAAGGGCTGGAGATAGTGACCGTTGCCGGCAACAGCCCCGAGCAGACCAACTTCATCTATGGTGAGATGGAGGGCGCCGCAACGCTGTGGGCCGATGACTTAAGCCCCCTGTTCAATGAAGAGGCCTATGTACGCGCCATCTCAAAGGTGAAGGCGCTGCTGGATGAAGGCTATGCCATCCCGCAGTCCCCCGGCATCAACTATTTCAATACGGACGTGGCGGCCATGAGCATCAACACCCAAACCACCATCGAAGGCGCCGCCATCCCCGCCATCAGCGGTTTGGGCGGCGAGGTGGGCGTCATCAGGCTGCCCAAAACCGTGCTGCTGGGCCAATGGTATGCCGCGAACGCCGCTACCAAGCTGCCCAAGGAGGCTGCCGATTTCCTGCTGTACCTGTTCAGCATAGAGAGCCAGACTGCGCTGATTGACGCCACCGGCCAGATCCCCAGCCGCTCAAGCCTGGCTGAACTGTACTGCGCAGACAATGATATGCGCAAGGTGTACTTCGATACCGTGCAGGAAGCCACCGCATACGGCAATGTGGCCAACCCGTATTTCCTAAGCTGGGTCAACCAGTACCGCTCCGCGCTGGAAGGCATCTATGCCGGCACCAGCGAGGCCCAGGCCGCCCTGGATGAATTCTGCAATGTGTACAAGGAAATCTGCGGCCTGAAATAAGGCGGCGATTTGGGGGAGCCGGATTGCTCCGGCTCCCTTTTTCCATTGCCTGGCGCGCTATTCCTTTCTATCCGCCAATGAAAGGGTGTTTCCTATGATCAGGGCCCAGACTCAAAGGACGTATAAGCCTGGCAGGCTGGAGCGGCAAAACATCGGCTATCTGTTCATTGCGCCAAGCGTTTTGCTGTATGCCGTCTTTGTGTTCATCCCCGTCTTTTGGACCATTGGCCTTTCCTTCACCAATTATGACCTGAGGGAAAGCGCCTTCGTGGGTTTGGAGAATTATGCGAACCTATGGAGGGACGCCGTCTTTTTGAAGGCACTGCTTAACACCGTGCGCTATACCCTGATGGCGCTTGTCCCAACCATGGTGCTGGGCCTTGCATTGGCGCTGCTCATCAACAGGAAATTCCGGGGGCGGGCGCTTTTCCGCGCCGCCTTCTATATGCCCAATATCGTATCCATGGTCGCGGCCTCCCTGGCATGGATGTATCTGTACAGCGAGGTCGGCATCTTCAACATGGTGCTTCGGGCCATTGGCCTGGAGAGGGTGAACTGGCTTACCGACCCCAGCATTTCCATGGCCTCCATCGTGCTGGTATCGCTGTGGGCCTCGGGCGGCTACAACATGCTGCTGTTCCTGGCAGGCCTGCAGGGGATCCCGGCGCACCTGTATGAGGCGGCCAGCATCGACGGCGCCAACTTCATACAGCAGTTTGTAAGGATCACCATCCCGCAGCTTGCCCCCACCACCTTCTTCGTGTTTGTGATGACATGCATCGCCTCGTTCCAGGTCTTCGGCCAGGTATACATGATGACGGGCGGCGGCCCGGACAATGCCACTACCACGCTGGCGCATCAGGTATACACCAATGCATTCCAGTATTACAAGATGGGCTATGCCTCGGCCATGGCGGTGGTGCTGCTGGCGATTATCATGCTGATCACGGCGGTCAATTTCCGCTTTGGCAATACGGATGGGGGTGAAGTATGATGGCGCAGGCGGCACATGTGATGGGCAGAAGGCAGCGCAAGGCTGCGGCGTCCGCCATACGGTATCTTTTCCTGATCGTGCTGGGCTTTTTGTGGATGGTGCCGATCGCGTTCGTCCTCTTCACCGCGTTCAAGACGCCGGCCGAGCTGACGCTGCGCAGGTTTGCCTGGCTTCCGGCGGTGTGGAAGCTTGAAAACTTCCAGAATGCCTTCGGCTACAGCGGCTATAACTGGCTGTTGTATTTCAGGAACAGCCTCATCGTCACGTCCGTATCCGTGATCGGCAGCCTGTTCTTCAACTCGCTGGCGGGCTATTCCTTTGCGCGGCTCAAGTTCCGCGGCCGCGATATCCTGTTTTTGTGCCTTCTGGCCGGCATGATGATCCCGCCCCAGGCGATCATCATCCCGCAGTACCTTGTGCTGCGGGACATCCCGCTGGCGGGGGGCAACAATATTCTGGGACAGGGGGGCACAGGCCTTTTGGATACGCTGTGGGGCCTGATCATCCCCCAGCTCTGCGGTTCGTTCGGCATCTTTTTGTGCAGGCAATTCTATCTGGGCTTCCCGCAGGCGCTGGACGACGCGGCGCGGATCGACGGCTGCCGCGAGTTCCGCATCTACTGGAACATCTACCTGCCCCAGTCCGCCACGATCCTGGCAACGCTGTCGATCCTCAAGTCGGTTTCCGTATGGAACGATTTCTTCTTTCCGCTGATCATGACCACCAACGATAAATCGCGCACCATCCAACTGGCGCTGCAGGTGTTCAAGAGCAGCTCCAGCAAGTGGAACGAGGTGATGGCGCTGACGCTGGTGACCATACTGCCGCTGATCATCATCTTCCTGTTCGCGCAAAAATACTTTATTCAAAGCGTGGCTTCCAGCGGCATGAAGAACTGATCCCGGACCTGCCGGAAAACTGGGCTATGAGAGGTATGCAATGCATTATGTTGTGTTTTTTCCGGATGAGCTACGCGCCGGCAGCCTTTCCTGCTATGGCAACCAGGTGGTGAAGACGCCCCATTTTCAGCGCCTTGCCGATGAAGGCACGCTGTTTGAAAACAACTATACGACGCACCCCGTCTGCGTGGCATCCCGCGTAAGCCTGATGACCGGCTGGTATCCGCACGTGGCGGGCTTTCGAACGCTCAAGCATATGCTGGAGCCGTATCATCCCAATTTCCTCAGGTACATCCATGACGCGGGCTATGAGACCCATGTGTATGGCAAAAACCATATGTTCAGCGAAGACGTGTATTTCGGCTGCGTCGATAAGTACCTGTATGTGGATTTCGGCCATATCAGCGGCAAGCATTACAAGGGGAATGTGGACATCGGTGTCGCGGAGGATGCCGGCCTTGGCAGCATGGTCAAGCTTTTTGGTGATTACACCATGCTGCACGATCCGCTGCCCGATGCTGTTATGGAGCACATGAACGACACGCGGTGCGTTCAGGCCGCCGTGAAGGCCATCCGGGAATGGAAGCCGGGAGACAAGCCGATGTTCATCTTTATCCCCACGTTCTTCCCCCATGCGCCGTATGCGATTACGGAGCACTTTCATCATATGTACGATCCGGATGCGTGCCCGGTACAGCCGCGGGATTTGCCGGGCCGCCCCGGGTTTGAAGCATTGATCCGCAAATGGCGCGAAACAAACGAAACCGATGAATCGGTTTTGCGCAAGATCCACGCCGTATATCTTGGCATGTGCTCCTATGCGGATATGCTTCTGGGCCGGGTGCTTTACGCGCTGGATGAAACGGGCCTGGCGGCAGATACCACGGTGATCGCCTCCTCCGATCATGGCGATTGGGCGGGCGACCGGGGCCTGATTGAGAAATGGCCCAGCGCCATGGATGACGATATCACCAAGGTGCCCCTCATCATCCGCCGCCCGGGCTGTCCCAATGGCCACCGGGTGAAGGAGCTGACGCAGACCTTTGATATCTTCCCCACCATCTGCGGCTGGGAGAACATCCGCATCCGCCATGACCAGTTCGGCATTTCGCTGAAGGAGCAGGTAAGCGGCGCCCCGGGCGACCCGGACCGCGCCGTCTTCTGCGAGGGCGGCTATGACGCGCGCGAGCCCCACTGCTTTGAAGGCACATTAAGCTACGCGGCGATCATGCAGCCCGGCTCCATCTATTACCCCAAGCTCATCCAGCAGCAAAAGGAGCCCGAATCCGTAGCCCGCACCGTCATGATGCGCACGCCCCGGTATAAGCTGAACATACGCACCAGCGGGGACAACGAGCTGTATGACATGCAAAGCGGCCCGCCGGAGGCGGACAACCTGTACCTGAAGCCCGAAAATGCCGGGCTGGTAAACGGGCTGCAGGCAAAGATGCTGAACTGGCTGATTCACACCTCGGATACCGTTCCGTGGAAGGGCCATGTTCCGGATGAGGAAGTATAAGGAGAGTTGCATGAGCCAGCCTGACATCCTTGTTTTTATGAGCGACCAGCATACCTCTTATTTCACCGGCTACAAGGGATACCCCGTGGATACGCCTGTGCTGGATTCCATGGCGGCCGGCGGCGTAAGCTTTGACAACACCTATACGCCATGCCCCCTGTGCGTGCCGGCGCGCATGGCCATGATGAGCACCCTGATGCCCTTCCGTACGGGCATTTACGGCAACGACGATACGCTGCCCGATATCACGCCCACCTTCCTGCACCCGCTGGTGGCGGCGGGGTATGAGACCGTGCTGGCAGGGCGCATGCACTTTGTGGGCGCCGATCAGCGGCACGGGTTTACAAAGCGCATCGCGCCGGATACCACGCCCGTGAGCTGGACCCGGCCGGTTGCGAAGCTGCGCGCCGAGCGCGGCCCGCTGGTGATGACCTTTGCCGATGCCGGCGCGGTGAAGATCGTGGGCGGCGGCGAATCGCCCGTGCTCCATTACGACAGCATGGTGATTGAGAAAACGCTGGAATACCTTCGCCAGCCCCATGACAAGCCGCAGTTTATCCTGGTGGGCACCTACGGCCCCCACTTTCCCTATATTGCCACCCCGCAGCTTTTCCGCAAGTATTACGAACGGGTGCGGGAATCCGACCTCCTTGAGGAAATCCCCGGATATATGAATCCCTTGTTGATGGGGCGCCGCCGCCCGGTTAAAAAGGATGTGGCGCGGGGGTGCGCGGCGGCCTATTGCGGCCTGATCGAACGGATGGACGGCCAAATCGGCCAGGTCCGCGAGGCGTTTTTCAGGTTCTGTGAATCCCGCGGCACCGACCCTGTTTTCTGCTATCTGTCGGATCATGGGGATCAGGCGGGGGACCGCGGCATCTTCGGCAAGGACACATTTTTTGAAAAATCCGTCAAGGTGCCCATGCTCTTTGAGGGGGCCGGAATCGCGAAAGGCGTTTCCTACAGCGCCGCCGCGTCCATCCTGGATTTGGGCCCTACGGTGCTGTCCATTGCCGGCGCGGAGCCCATGACGGAAACGGACGGCGCAAGCCTTCAAAAAAGCCTTCAGGGCCTGGCGCCCGACCCCGGGCGTGTGGTATTATCAGAACAAATGGAGGGCTGGATGACCAGGGATGACTTCCACTATGCCCGCATGGCCGCCCAGGGCGACTGGAAGTTTTTCACCTACGCGGGCTATGAAGCCATGGATGTGCTGTTCAATATTGCCCAGGATCCGAAGGAAATGCGCAACCGCATTGCCGATGAGCCGGAGCTTGCCGCCTTCCTGCGCGCGCAGGCGGAAGCCACCGGAAACCCGGCAGCGCTGGAGGCCCGGCAGCGCCGGAAGGCTGTCCACGCGGAATGGTTCCGGGCTTACGAGGGCGCCGTGGGCCTGGATGATACCCAGCGCTGGCAGGGCAATCCCCCCTCCGCCCGGGGGCAGTTGGAGGTATCGGTCACAGGCCAGGCCGATACCCCGTAACGCGGCGCGGCTTCTGTTTTGATGATATGCGGACCGATAGCAAGGAGGATGGACATGATCGATTTGAGGGCAAAGCCGTTCTATCTGGATGATGAAGCAATCGCCTGGGTGAACGCCACCCGGGACGGCATGACCGAACGGGAAAAGGTGGCGCAGCTTTTCTGCCTGTGCGCCCGGCAGCCCACGGAGGAAAGCGTGGGGGAGATGCTGGATGTGCTGCCCTTTGGCGGCATCATGTACCGTCCCTTTACCACCGAGGAGGCGGTGAACTTTACCGCGGTCCTGAAAAAACATTTGAAGGTGCCCCCGCTTATCGCGGCGAACCTTGAAAAGGGCGGGAACGGGATCGTGGGCGAAGGCACGCTGATGGGCAGCCCCATGGCTGTGGCCGCCACGCTTGATCCTGAATCCGGTGCCCGCCTGGGCCGTTTGTGCGGCCGGGAGGGCAAGGCCGTCGGGGCGAACTGGGCATTTGCGCCAATCATCGATATCGATTATAATTGCTTCAACCCCATCACCAACACGCGCACCTTCGGCTCCGATCCCAAGCTGGTGGCGGCCCTTGGCAAAGCGTATGTGGAGGCTGTGCAGGGCGAAGGGGTGGCCGCGTCCATCAAGCATTTTCCCGGCGACGGCGTGGATGACAGGGATCAGCATCTGCTCACCAGCGTCAACACCCTGTCCGCCGAGGAATGGGACAGGACCTACGGCATGGTTTGGCGCGCCTGCATAGAAGCCGGCGCCATGACCGCCATGATCGGCCACATCATGCAGCCCGCCTGGACAAGGAAGCTGAACCCGGCCATCGCGGATGAGGATATCCTGCCCGCCTCCCTAAGCCCGGAAATGATGCAGGGCCTGCTGCGCGGCCATCTGCAATTCAACGGCCTGATCGTTACCGATGCCACCACCATGGCCGGCATGACCATCCCCATGCCGCGGGCACAGGCCGTTCCGCAGGCAATCGCCGCGGGCGCGGATATGTTCCTGTTCGCCCGCAACCTGGAAGAGGATTTCGAGTATATGCTTGCGGGCGTCCAGGACGGGCGCATCACCGGGGAACGCCTGGAGGAAGCCGTCACCCGCATCCTGGCCGTGAAAGCCGCCCTTCACCTTCACAGGGAATGGAAGCTGCCCGCGCTGGATGAGGCGCGGCGGGTGGTAGGCTGCCAGGAGCACAGACAGTGGGCGCGGGAGAACGCCGACCGCTCCGTCACGCTTGTCAAGGCGCAAGAGGGCGTGCTGCCTATCAGCCCCCAAAAATACCCCCGCATCCTGTATTATCCCATTGAGGCGCAGCAGGGCATTGCCTACAGCGCCAAGCAGGGGGTGTGCGACCACCTCCGCCGCATGCTGGAGGAAGAGGGCTTCCAGGTGACCACGTTCCAGCCCGAACCCCTGTTCGAGGGCAAGGTAAAGCGGGAATCCGATTACATCGGCAGCTTTGACCTGGCCATCTACGCCATCAATCTGGTGACCAAGTCCAACCAAACCACCGTGCGCATCGAATGGCAGCAGCCCATGGGGGCAAACTGCCCGCATTATTCCGCGGGCATCCCTACCATCGCCATCTCGGTGGAAAATCCTTATCACCTGGTGGACATCCCCCGGGTCAAGACATTCATCAACGCCTACTGCTCCAACGATGAGGCGCTGGAAGCCCTGGTGGATAAGCTTGTGGGGCGCAGCCAATTCAAGGGAACAAGCCCCGTGGATCCCTTCTGCGGGCGGTGGGACACACGGCTCTGACCATGATTTATTTGAACGGAAGCGGCTTATGCTATGCAAATGATTTTTTATTTCCTGATTGCCATCTTTGCGACCACCATCGGCGCCCTGACAGGCATGGGCGGCGGCGTAATCATGAAGCCTGTTATGGATATGCTGGCCCATTATGACGTGGGCAGCATTTCCATGCTTTCCTCCATCACGGTATTTGCCATGTCAATCGTATCGGTGGCCAAGCAAAGAGGATGCATCAACAGGCGCAACATGAAGACCGTTATTCCGCTGGCTTTAGGCGCGGTGCTCGGCGGAAACATCGGAGACGCGGCCTTGAAAGCCGCCATTGCGGCAAGCGGCGCGGGCAGGCAGGTCACCCTCCTGCAAAACGTCATTCTGGCCGCGATGATCGTTATGGTTTGCCTGTATACGCAAAAAAAGGACAAGCTGCCGACGCTGGGGCTTCACAGCATCCTCCCCTCGGCCATCGTGGGCCTGGCGCTGGGCTTCGTTTCTTCCTTTTTGGGCATAGGCGGCGGGCCGATCAATGTGGCACTCATCATTTTCGCTTTTTCCGTAGGCACAAAAACCGCCGCCGTATATTCCGTGGTGATCATTCTGTTTTCCCAAGGCTCAAAGCTTGCGGCCACGGCGCTGGGCGGCGGGTTTGGCGGCTTCAGCCTTGAGATGCTGCCGCCCATGGTGCTGGGCGCCGTCGGCGGCGGCTTCATCGGCGCATACATCCATAAACGCATCAGCGAGAAAACGGCGGACAGGCTGTTTATCGCGGCCCAGATCCTTGTGCTGGTGATCTGCCTTGCCAATATCCTAAGGAGCGGTATCCTTTGAAAGGGAAGTGGAAATGCCTCCGATCTACCTTTTGATCAAGCCGGCCTCAGGCCGGTGCAATATGCGCTGCCGTTATTGCTTTTATGCGGATGAGACGCAAAACCGGGAAACCTCCGACTTTGGAATGATGGCGGAGGAAACGCTGGAAACCGTCATCCGCAAGGCGCTTGCGCATGCCACCGGCGGCTGCACCTTCGGCTTTC
The DNA here is from genome assembly GCA_023458835.1 of Bacillota bacterium. GTDB lineage: Bacteria > Bacillota > Clostridia > Christensenellales > Aristaeellaceae > JAEWAH01. Next base: position 3,156 of record JAEWWY010000223.1, on the reverse strand, counting down.
AGGGCGGAGAACCCACGCTGCGCGGCCTGGAATTCTACAAAAAGGCCGTGGCTTTGCAAAAGCAGTACAATGCGGACAACATGCAGATCGACAACGCCCTGCAGACCAACGGCCTTTTGCTTACTGACGAGTGGGCGGAATTCCTGAAGCGGGAAAAGTTTCTGGTGGGCCTGTCCATTGACGGCACCACCAGCGTGCATAACAAAAACCGCGTGGATTTTAAGGGCGAGGGCACGCTGCGCCGCGCCATGGATGCGGCGGCGCTTTTGAAAAAGCATCAGGTCGATTTTAATGTGCTTACGGTGGTGACCAACGATACCGCCGAAAAGATTGGCGCGATTTACGATTTCTTTATGGAAAGGGACCTGCCCTGGCAGCAATACATCCCCTGCCTGGACCCTTTCGGCAAGGAGGCCGGCTGGCTGACGCCGGAATATTACGCGCTGTTCCTGAAAACGCTTTTCAGCCGCTGGTCGCAGGATATCATGCGCGGCCGGTTCGTGTATATCCGGCAATTTGAAAATTATATCGGCATGCTGCTGGGCAAGCCTCCCGAGTCCTGCGGCATGATGGGCCACTGTACGAATCAATACGTTGTGGAAGCCGACGGCGGGGTATATCCCTGTGATTTTTACGCCATGGACCCCTACCGCCTGGGGAGCTTCGTCACCGATTCCTTCGAACAGTTGGATAAGAAGCGGGCGGAGCTGCGCTTCATTGAGGATTCGCTGGAAAAGGATGCGGAGTGCTCCTCCTGTCCCTATTACCCCCTCTGCCGCGGCGGCTGCCGCCGTGACCGGGATACGGGCGCTTCGCTTGAGCGCAACCGCTTCTGCGCAGCATATAAGGAGTTTTTTGCCTGGGCGTTGCCTGTTATGAAAAAAATTGCCGATGGGTGCAGGTAGACGGCACCTGCATTCATCCCGGCATGCGCAGGCGGAGGCAGGTATCCCCCGGCACGGATTCGATGGTCAGGCCATAGCGTTCGCCAAAGGCCAATTGCATGCGCCGGTGTATGTTGTACAACCCGAAGGACTGTACCTCCTCCCGGGTCACGGCTTCATGAAAGCCCATGGCAAGGAGCCCGTTGATCTGGGCGAGCCTGTCCGGGGCCATGCCTACGCCGTCGTCCCGCACCTCGATGAGCACATCCTCCCCGTCCCGATAGCCGCGGATGTGGATGCTGCCGCCGCTTTCCCGCAGGGATACGCCGTGCATCACCGCATTTTCCACAAGGGGCTGGATCATCATTTTGATGCAGCTCATGTTCAGTATGTCCTGAGGGATATCGATGGTGTGCGCAAACCTGTTCTGGTAGCGGATATCGGTGATGAGCAGGTATTGGCCGATGACCTTCACCTCATCCGCCACGCGCACCATGTCGCCGCCGCCGATGGCGTAGCGCAGCAGGCCGGCCATGGCCGTGGCGATGGAGGCCACGTCCTGCGCGCCGTGCACCACGGCCAGCGCCCGCATGCATTGCATGGTATTGAACAGGAAGTGGGGATTGATCTGGCTTTGCAGCGCGTAAAGCTCCGCCTCGTTGCGCCTAAGCTCCGTTTCGATCAATTGCGTCTTCGCCTTGAGCGTGTTTTGGGAGGCTTCCTCCAGCGCTTGGATCATGGCGTTGGCGCTGTCGACGATGATGTCCAGCTCGCCTATGCCAAGGGAGGTGAGCCTGGCGTGGGCCTGCTCTTCGTGGATCAGCGGCATCTCCTGCGCCAGGGTATTGACCGGACGCAGGATGGCGCTGTTGATAAGCTTTGAAAAGATCAGTTGCGTCAGAATGAAAAACAGCCCGCTGGTCAAAAAAACCGGCAGGAAGAAGCCGATCCCAAAGGACGCGCCGCTTTCCATGGAAACGCTCAGCGTCACATCCATGGCGCCGATATGCCGCGCGGCCACATAGGGATGATTTTGACGCTCCGTGCCGCCGGAGGGATGCGTTGCCACCGTTATGCCCCTGGCATCCACGATGGAGCCGGCATACTGGCGCTGCAACTGATAGTTCATCAGCTCCGTCAGCGCGCTCATGCGGCAGGCCAGGATGATGGTGCCGACCTTGGTGACGTCCCCTTTCATGACCTCCACGTCCAGGATCGGCACGGCAAAAGCGAACAGGGCGTCATGGGGAAAATGATGCTCCGGAAAGAAAAAATACCGCGGCTCGGTGTTGGCCGCGTCCGCATAGTTGTAGTACGGGCGCATCAGATCCACGAGGTTTGTGCCCAGGCCGGAAACATAACTTTTTCCGGTGCCCTCGCGGCTTACCACCACCATATCCTCCACCACGTCGCTGGCGCTGACCGTCATGCGCGCAATATCGAAGATCGACAGCACCGTTCTGTCGTCTATTGCCGTGCCCGAATGCGCCCGGTAGGCCTCCGCCAGCATGGGATGCACCGTGAGGTACGCGCCCAGGGAGCGCAGCCGGCTGTCCATGTCGCCGATTTTCTGGCCGGTAGCTTCAAGCGCCTCGTTCAAAAACGCGCGCACCTCCTGCTCCCGGTAATGGTTGTACCACGCCAGCAGGGCGACCTCCACCAGCAAAAACAGGGCGAAGCACAGCGCCGTCACGCCCAGGATCCGCCCGCGCAAGCTTCGCCGCTTCATGGCTGCTTCTCCGTGGGCCGTGTCTGCCTCCGGTAGGCGTTGGGGGTCAGGTGCATATGCTTTTTGAACACCTTATTGAAATATACGTAATCTCCAAGCCCGCTGCGCTGGGCGATCTCCTCTACGGTCAAGACTGTGGTGCGCAAAAGCTCGCAACTGTTTTCCAGCCGTATGCGTGTAAGGTATTGTACAAAGGACATGCCGGCCTTTTTCTTGAAAAGCGCGCACAGGTAATTTTTGTTGAAGTTGAAGACCTGCCCCACATCCTCCAGTTGAAGCTTGCCCCCGGCATAAAAGCGGATGTATTCCAGTACCTTGGAAAACTGCGCGTCCGCATGCGCGCCCTCCGCCGTTTCATCCGCCGGCAAGTCGCGCCGGATCTTGATCAGCAGCTCATGCACGGCCGCCGGATCCAACGGCTTGAGCCAGTAATCCTTGACCCCCAGGCGCATCGCCCGGCGGGCATACTCAAAATCGGAATAGCCGCTTAAAATAACAAAGCGGCTGCCCACGTCCTCCTGCATGCATTTTTCAATCAATTCC
>JAEWWY010000222.1 GCA_023458835.1 Bacillota bacterium | reverse complement strand
GCAGGGACGGGGGCTTGCTCCCGTCCCTGCGCTGATCATTCATAAAGGAAAACTGCCGCCGGCAAAGCATCTTCCCCGGCAGGCGTTTACTGCTTTGCCGCCCTCAGCTTTTCCAGCGCCCGGCGGGTGTAGAACGCCAGGGCGAGCAGCGTCAGCCCCACGGAGATCCATAAGGCCAGCATATCCCATTGCAGGGCTCCCGCGTCAATGAATTTCTGATGGAAGAAGGAAAGGGACAAAGCTACGATGAATAGGAACTGGGCGGCCTTGCCTACGATTTCGCTATGAACGACGATGCCCCTTTTCAGCATGTAGGCACCGCCCAGCACCATGATAATCTCCTTGAGAACAACGATGATCACGGCTGCCGGGGGCAGGATGCCGCTGATTGTCTGCGTAAGCAGCACGGAAATCACCATCAGCTTGTCGGCCAAAGGGTCCATAAGCTTTCCAAAATTCGTGATCAGGTTGTATTTGCGGGCAATATATCCATCCAGCAGATCGGTAAAGCTGGCCAGCAAAAACACCGCCAGCGCCAGGTAGTGCCGGGATGTGCAGTACAGCACAAGGAATACGGGGATCAGCGCTGCCCGCAGCATGGTCAGCACATTCGGCACATTCCATATATTTTCCCGCGTTTTGTCCATGGGGAGCCCTCCTTGGTTTTCCATATGCGCCCTTTCATATATCATAACACAACTTTGCAAATTTTCCAGCGGCGGGTATACGGAAAATTACTCCCGCGGGAAGGGGTGGATATACATGAAGGTACTGATCATCGGGGGTACGGGCACCATCAGCACGGCGGTCACCGCCCTGGCTTTGGAAACGGGGTTCGATGTGACCCTGTTGAACCGGGGGAATCAAAAGGATGTACCCAAAGCCCTGCGGCAGCTCCATGCCGACGTCCGGGACAGGGCCGCCATGGAAAAGGCGCTGAAGGGCGAATCCTTTGACGTGGTATGCGACTATTTGACCTTTACCCCGGAGCAGGCCAGGCAGAATATCGAACTGTTTTCCGGCAAAACGAATCAGTTCCTGTTCATCTCCAGCGCGTCGGTCTACCAAAAGCCCCCGGCCCATCCTTTGATCACCGAAAGCACGCCGCTTCATAACCCCTACTGGGAATATGCCAGGCAGAAGATCGCCTGCGAGCTATGCTTCAACGAAGCGTACAGGGCGGAAGGCTTTCCGGTGACCATCGTGCGCCCTTCCCATACCTATGGTGACAGTACCATTCCCTGGGTGCTTAATGCCCGGGCCATGCGTTATTCCCTGATCCACCGATTAAGGGCCCATAAGCCCATCGTGGTGCCGGGGGATGGCACCAGCTTCTGGACGCTGACCCATAACAGCGACTTTGCCAAGGCTTTTGTGGGCCTGATGGGAAAAACCCAGGCGGTGGGCCATGCGTTCCACATTACCAGCGATGAGGCCATGACCTGGGATGCCTATCTTCATATCATTGCCGGCGCGGTGGGCGAGAAGGCGCGGATCGTGCATATCGCTACCGATGCCCTTGTCAGGCGCCTGCCTGAAGAGCGGGGCGCCCTCACGGGGGATAAGGCGCAGACCGCCATCTTTGACAATACGAAAATCAAAACCTTCGTGCCGGGCTTTGCGGCTACCATGCCTTTTGAAAAAGGCATCCGCCGGACGCTTGCCTGGTACGAAAGCCATCCGGAGCGGTTGGGCCGCGATATGGAATGGGATGCCCTGATGGATGAACTGGTGGAGAAGCACGGCTGATTTTATACGGACACAAGGAACGGAGTTAAAGATGCGACGAGCCCCAAAAGCAAATCCGGGCGATTTTTGCCCCAGGGTGACAGCGGATGGGGCAGGCCTTGTTCTGCCCATGCTTTTCCATCATTGCTTTTTTCCTATGAACAGCACCCATCTTTGTTCAAAATAGATTTCGCCGTCCTGCGTGTACGGGCGAAAGCCGGTAGGTTTGCCGCCGCATATTTCGTCATTCATCAGGTTTTCAATTTCTTTCCCGATAGGATCGGGCGTATTTGTGAGTGCCAGCCAGGCGTTTAGCGATACCGGGATCGTGGTTGCTTCCCGTTTCGCAACGGCATACCCATGCTTTTCATACAAGGCCAAAAACTCGTCCTGGCTGCGGTTTTTCACATGCGACGGATCGCGCATGGTTTCAATGCGGTCTTCGATACCGCGCAGGGCTTCCGCCGCCGCTTCCATATCAATGATTACAAGCTGCCCGCCGTATTTCAATACGCGGCTCATTTCAGAAAACGGCCTTTCGATATCCATGAAATGGTGAAAGGCCAGCCGGCTGAGCACCGCATCAAAATGCCGGTCATCATAAGGGATTTCCTCAACAAGCCCCTGGACAAACTGCATATTTGCGATTCTGCTTTTCCCGGCTTCCTCCTTTCCCACGGCGAGCATGGCGGGGGTGGCATCAAGGCAGACAACGGATTGGACGAAGGGGGCGATGGCCCGCCCGCAGGCACAGGTGCCGGAGGCGGCCTCCAATACGCAATCCCTTGGAGACAGATTCATGCACCGGACAGTGTAGTCAAGATACTCCTGCTTGGAAAAGTTCATATTTTTGTTTTCGAAATTCCGCGCCTGCCCGGTAAACGATTTTTGTATGTCAGCCAGATTTTCAGGATTCATTTTTGCCTCCGTATCATCTTTTTCATATCAAAGGGCAGTACCTTTCGCGGGCACAAACAGCCGCGACATATCGGCGCCCTCCAATTCCAGCAGCTTTACTTTTGTATGGATGCCTCCTGCGTACCCTGTCAAGCTGCCGCTTGAACCTACGACCCGGTGGCAGGGGATGATGATGGATATGGGGTTATGCCCAACCGCGCCGCCAACCGCTTGGCTTGACATGCTTTCCCTGTTCATTTTCGCCGCCATCCTTTTTGCGATGTCACCATAGGTGATCACCTTGCCATATGGTATTTCACATAGGATATTCCACACTGCCTGGCGAAACTCGCCGCCGGCAGGGCAGAGCGGCAACTCTGAAATGCCGGGTTTTTCACCCGCAAAGTATCTGTCCAGCCACTTTTTGACGGTGCCGAATACCGGCAGGCTGCCATCCTCCGCCATATTTTTGCATATGGCGGTCCCATGATACTTTTGTCCCTCAATCCACAAGCCGGCCAGGCCGCTTCCGTCAGATGCGAGTGTAATCGTTCCTACGGGTGACGGAAATATTGTTGAATAGTACATTTCATACCTCCTTACAGCGTATTCCAAAGGTTGACGGTGGCATAGCTGCGCCACGGCCTCCATGCTTCCGCCATTTTCAATAATTCCTTTCCTGTGCAGGGCCGCAATGCCTTTTTTACCCCCGCGTCCGTTTCAAGGAAAGCGTCAGGCCATTCCATAGCGCGCATAGCCATGTATTGCGCGGTCCAGCTTCCGATACCGCGAATGGCCGTCAGCTTTTTCATTTCTTCCTCCGGCTGGGCGCAAAGGCCAAAATCAATTTCTCCCTGTACGAATGCCCGTGCCAGTTCATAAATGGTTTTTGACCGCGCGGCGGTAACGCCTAACGCGCCAAAGTGATTTTCAATGGCTCCCTCCAAAGCCAAAACATCCTCGGGGGAAGGAAAGATACGGGTCAATCCCTCCATCCCGGTTTGAATCGGCGTGCCGTAAGCTTGGGCGATCCTTCCCGCCAATGTGCCCGCCGCTTTCACGGTGATTTGCTGTCCAAGCACGGCCCGTACCGCCATTTCGAAGGCGTCAAAGCATCCCGGCACACGGGTTCCCAGCACGCAAAGGCCGGGGCGGATCTCGTTCATGGCCCGGAGCGTTTCATACACCGCCTCCGGGTCGCAATATAAGTCAAATAAGTGCCGTATCCGCGATAATACTTGCGGGAGCACGGGCAGCAAAGCTTCGCTCACGGTAACGCTCAATGCGTTCTTTTCGGGCTTGTGGCCTACTTGCACCCAACCGTATACACGCTTTCCCTCCGCGTTTTCTAAATGTACGGTACGCATGTATTCGCCGTTTTTTACAACCTCAACCCCTGCGATTGCGCGCGCGGCCAGGAAGCTCAGCATTTTTTCCCAAGGGTATGGGGGACGGTAGCCCAGTGCCAAGGTGATGCCATCCTTATGCTTTTTTTCTTCCGCGGTACTTTTTCGTAAAGCCGTGGGCGAAAGCTTGTACTGTTTTTTGAAAAGGCCGTTGAAGCGGCGCAAACTGCCAAAGCCGGCCGCCATGGCAACCTCCAGAA
>JAEWWY010000221.1 GCA_023458835.1 Bacillota bacterium | reverse complement strand
AAGTGTACCGCGCCGGCCTCGATTTTCAGGTATTGAAGCTCCGTTTGGTGGTGATGGCCGCACGCGCAGGCGTGTCCGCCCGGGGCAAGGAGCTGTTCAAAGGACTTAGCGGAAAGGTTCATCTTTCGGATCCTTCTTTAAGCAATAAATTGGGGGAAAGCGCTGCATTCATTGTATAGGGTTTAAAACCACTTTGTCAACCGATGTCATTTTGAATGCCGGATCATCATGATATCATCAGCAAGCGGTCAAACGGTCTATGAAACAGCCCCCCCAAGGCCGGAAAAGAAGGATGCGTAAAATGTAACCCTTTATGCCATGATCCTGTCCGCCTCCAGCACACCCAGGGCGAATATGGTCAGGGCCCTGAGAAAGTTCTCCACGTCCAGCGCTTCATCGGGGCAATGGGCGAAGCCGTGCCCCGGCCGGAACAGCACGCTTTCCCTCCGGGGCAGCCCTCCCAGACCAAAGCCCAAAGCGTTGGGAAGCTTCCGGGCATAGGTGCCGCCGCCCATCGTGTAGGGTTCCGCCTGCTGCCCCGTATACGCATTGTAGATGCCGGTAAGCGCCCTTACCGCGGGATGCTCCCTGGGAAAATACCCCGGGCCGCTGTCCCGCAGGCAATGGACGCCGCATAAATGCTCTGAGCATCTTTGTTCCATCCGCTCCATCAGGCGGCGTGCATCGGCGCTTACGCAATAGCGGATGTTCAGTTGAAGGGATATGCGCCTGTCCTTGAGGGAAAGCACGCTGCCAACGCAGGTCAAATCGCCGGAATCCTCATCCCGCATGGATATATCCAGCGCGGTGCCGTACACGTCCTCATTGATGCCGCACAGGAAGGATACCACACCCCGGTCCGGTTCCGCCAAAATCCCGGCCTCCAGCAGCGCCTTCATCAAAACGTGAATGGCATTGATCCCGCCCAGGGGAAAGGCCGCATGGCAGGACTTTCCCCTGGCAGTCAGTTGAACCGAACCCTCCTGCCGCCGTACGCAAATGGATGGAGGCAGGCTTGCGATCCCTTCCAGAACCCCGGGCGCTGCGCGCAGGGTGATCTGGGCTGTATCCGGCACCACGTTGGCGGCGGTGCCGCCGGACAGGGAAAGAATGTCCGGGGAAACGCCATCCCTTGCAATGATCTCCGCCTCCAGAATGCCCTTTTCCCCATAGCAGACCGGGAAAGCGCAATCCGGAATGATATTCAGGTCCGGGGCGGGATAGCGCTCCAGATAATATCGCACATCCTCCATGCCGGCTTCTTCCTGGCAGCCGGCAAACACCTTCAGGCCGCAGCGCGTTTTGATACCCAATTCCTTCAGGCACCGCAAAACATACAGCATGCCCACCACCGGGCCCTTGTTGTCATCCGCGCCGCGGCCAATGAGAAAGCCTTCCCGGCATACGGGATGAAAGGGATCAAAATCCCAATCCCCGCCTTCCGGCACCACGTCCAGATGCCCCCAAAAGCCAATGGTCTTTTCTTTTTCCTCCATGCATGCCGCGCCGCAGTGGTTTTCAAAGTTCCGTGCGGCAAACCCCATCCGCTCCGCCATGGCAAGAAAAGCCTGGAGCGCCGCCTTGCAGCCCGCGCCATAGGGCGCATCGGCAATGCTCCCGGCTGCTACGCTGGGAATGGATACCAGCGCCATGATACCTTCCACCATCTCCTGCCTGTGGGCGCGGAACCATGCATCCACCTGTTCCTTCAAGCGGATATCCATCATTGCTTCCCTTGGCCTTTCATCAGGCTTTGCACAGTACTCTCCATTACGGAAGCGGGTTTCCGGCGGCCAGGTACAGGCTGTACCATTCCGGCCGCGTAAGCTCCACCTTCGATGCCTGGCAGATATCCGCAAGCCGCTTTTCATTCATGGTGCCCACGATCGTCTGCATCCTGGCCGGGTGGCGCATGATCCAGGCAACGGCCATGGCCACATCCGTCACGCCCTTTTCCTCCGCCATCTTCCTGATCAGCCCGTTGAGCGCCTGATATTTTTCACTGTTCAAAAACGGCCCTTCAAACCAGCCGTGCTGGAAGGGGGACCAGGCCTGGATGGTAATCTTATGCAGGCGGCAGTAATCCAGCACGCTGCCATCCCGCATCACCGCCTGGCTGTTCATGGTGTTCACGTTGATGCCCGTATCCATGGGGCCGGTATGGGCAAGGCCCAACTGCAACTGGTTCACCATCAGCTTTTCAGGCAGGTACGCGTCCAGCAGCGCCATCTGGGCCGCGTTTTGGTTGCTGACGCCAAAGAAGCGCACCTTTCCGCTTCTCCGCAGCTCCGTAAAGGCCTCGGCCACCTCTTCGGGTTCCATCAGCGCGTCCGGCCTGTGCAAAAGCAGAAGGTCCAAAAATGCCACGCCCAGGCGCCTCAGTATCCCGTCCACCGCCTGCACAATATGCTCCCTGGACGCGTCGTAATAGCCCTTGCAGATGCCGCACTTTCCTTGCAGCAGCATCCTTTCCCGCATGCCGGAGTTGCGCTTGAGCACGCGGCCAAACAACGCTTCCGATTCCCCGCCGCCATAGATGTCGGCATGATCGAACAGGTCAATGCCCTGCTCCAGGGCCGCATGAAGCAGCGACTCCGCCTTTTTTTCGTCCATGCCGGCCATGCGCATGCACCCCAGCGCGACAGGGGCGGATGAAAGGGCGGTACCCAAAGGGATCTTGTTCATATGCTTTCCTCCTGTCAGCTCTTGACGGCCCCTGCCGTCAGGCCGTTAATGATGTGCTTCTGGCACGCGCAATAGACCGCGAGCACCGGCACCAGCGCCAGTAGATAGGCGGTAAAGGCCATGGGATAATCAAAGGAATACTCGGTCTTGAAGTTATACTGGAACAGGGGCAGCGTCCACATATCCCTGGACTTGTTCAGCAGGAACAAAGGGAGCATGAAATCGTTCCAGTACCAGAGCACATCCATGATCACAAGGGTTGAAATCATGGGCTTGATCAAGTGGATCACGATCCTGAAATAGGTTCCAAGCACATTGCAGCCATCGATCTGCGCGGCCTCCTCCACCTCCACCGGCAAAGCCCGGATATAGCTGACGAACAGGAACACGCCCCTGGTCATGCTGAAGGTGATATACAAAAGGATCAGGCCCCATTGGTTCATCAGGCGCAGCGCCGCCATCTGCTTGACGATGGGCAGCAAAATCACCTGGGAGGGAATAAACAGCCCCAGCAGCATGTACACATACAAAAACCGGTAGTACCGCCTGTGAAGGTTCCTGGCCACAGCGTAGCTGACAAGGGGTACGAACACCGCCACCACCCCCATGGAAAGGGCCGATACCAGGGCGCTGTTGCCCACATAGCGGAAGTAGTTCTGGCTGCTGAGCAGGGTGCGCACATTATCAAGCGATATGGCCTGGGGAAGGGCAAAAAAGTTTTTGCTTGCCTCCTCCAGGGTTTTGAAGGAATTGATGACCACCAGATACATCGGGAAAAGAATCAGCACAAGGCCGATAAAAAGCACAAGGTTGCGCAGGGAGTGCCACACATGCC
>JAEWWY010000220.1 GCA_023458835.1 Bacillota bacterium | reverse complement strand
GGCAGCGGGATTTGCAGTTTAACCCGCAAATGGGCAAAACGCAGCGGGAGGAATCCCTGAAGGGCTGGCACAAGGCGGTGAACCGGGCGCTAAGATGGGCGGAGGAATAAAGGGTTGTTTGCGCCGTGGGGGCGATTATATTAATCGCCCGCTTAAGCCTGGCATCCCGGCCGCCGCAATAAGTGCCTGGGAGCGCCGGTACCGTCCCTCTCCTTCGGCGCAGGGGCAGTCACGCGATGATTCCCCCATGGAACATGCACTCGTATACCTTCCGGCCTTCAAAGAAGATTTCCTCCATGCCGGAGTACCATTCAAAGTCCCCCTGAATCACGGCATGGTACGCATGATCTCCCTGCGCAAAGCATAGCGGGCCGCGGTAGGGATATTCCTTGGGCACATGCATCAGCGCCTCCTTGAGGAAATCTCCCGAGAAGCCCTCGCCCGTCACCCGGCCTGTATAGTTCATGGCCCATACGGGTATGCCCTTGATCCATACGGCCTCCTCCCCGGAAAAGCAATGCCCGCCCAGGTAGGTGTCAAGATAATAATAATTTCCTTCCTGATAGGCCGCGTCATGGCTTGACCTACGGCTGGATTCCACCGCGCCGCCCTTGGCGGCATAAGTGGAGCGCTTGGCCCGCAAAAGAAAACCGGTCAGCGCTTCCCGGCCCGGATCGCAGACGCTGGCCACATTTTGCGCGGCGCAGTCTCCGGGGGGCAGGAACAGGCTGTCCAGCGTAACCCTGTACAAGCGGCTCAGGGCAATGGCCCGGTCCAGATCGGGCAGCGCCCGGCCGCTTTCCCATTTGGCCACGGCCTGCCGGGATACGTTTAACTGCAAAGCCATCTGCTCCTGGCTGAAATTTGAGGCTGCGCGCAGCTCGCGCAGCCTTTCGGGAAATGTCATACATTCACCTCCGCAACCAGTATAGCACACACAAAAGAGGCCGGATGGCCTGTTTTGTTCCATTTTGACAACCGCAGGTTGCATTTTGGAAAAAAGGACCTGTTTTTTCAAAAAACCGGTTTTGTTGGGTTGACAAGTCTATGCATGCATGGTATCATTACCAACAATCCCGGGAATTTCATATTTTTTCGTGTCAGAGGAGCGTTTTTCATCAGTAGGCATGTGTGGGAGCTGGGGGCTCGATCCCGCGTGCGGAAAGGGAAAAATGCCGAAAGGAAGTCCGGACCCCTGCCGGGCAGCCTTGGGTGCGTGGTGAATAATCCCGCAACTGTCATGGGATTTGCAGAATCCTTTGGAGCGCTGATACATAGCATGACGGCCACCAGGCCGGTACTTTATTGCACATGCATGTACGCACCCGAAGGCAGGCTGCCGGGCGGTGTGTTTTTTTTCACCATGATTTCTTTTTTCTCAAAACGCATAGGATAGGATGGAGGTGCTGCACATGCAAAAATTCCGGGTGGGGGTCGTTGGCGCGACTGGTATGGTAGGGCAGCGGTTTGTTCAACTGCTTTGGGATCATCCCTGGTTTGACTTGGCGGTGGTGGCCGCAAGCAGCCGCAGCGCAGGCAAGACATATGCGCAGGCGGTTAAGGGGCGCTGGGCCTTTGACAGGCCTGTTCCCGGCAATGTGGCGGGCTTGCCTGTTTTAGACGCGGCGAACATCGGCGAAGTGGCGTCTCAAGTGGACTTTCTGTTTTGCGCCGTGGATATGAAAAAAGAGGAGGCACGGGCGCTGGAGGAGGCTTACGCCAAAACGGAAACGCCGGTGATCAGCAACAACAGTGCCTGCCGCCTGTTGCCCGATGTGCCCATGATGGTGCCTGAAATCAATTTTGCCCACGCGGCGGTGATCGATACCCAGCGCAAGCGCCTGGGCACAAAAACAGGCTTCATTGCCGTCAAGCCCAATTGCTCCATCCAAAGCTATGTGCCCGCCCTGACGCCGCTATTGGATTTCGGCGTGAAAAAAGTCAGCGTGTGCACCTACCAGGCCATCAGCGGCGCCGGAAAAACCTTCGATACCTGGCCCGAGATGCTGGACAACGTGATCCCCTACATTGGCGGCGAGGATGAGAAGAGCGAGCAGGAACCGCTCAAAATCTGGGGCAGCCTTGTGAACACGGAGCTGGGCCCCGTTGTCAGGCCCGCCCTGGAGCCTGTGATCAGCGCCCAGTGCATCCGCGTCCCGGCCACCGACGGCCATCTGGCCGCGGTTTCCGTATCCTTCCAGAACAAGCCCGATATGGGGGAGATCATTCACCGCTGGGCAAGCTTTGAAACGGAGGCGCAGCGCCTGAACCTGCCCAGCGCGCCCAAGCCGTTTTTGCAGTATTTTGACGATCCGTCAAGGCCGCAGACAAGGCTGGACCGGGATTTCCAAAAAGGGATGGGCGTCTCCATCGGCCGGCTCCGCCCGGACTCCCTGTTTGATTACAAGTTCGTGTGCCTGTCCCATAACACGGTGCGGGGCGCGGCCGGGGGCGGGGTCCTCACGGCGGAACTGCTGTGCGCCACGGGATACATCTCAAGAAAGTAGCCGCTTGCGCGTTTTCTATTGAAGGAGGAATCATGAAAACCGTACTTTTTCGGGGCAGCGGCGTAGCCATCGTTACGCCCTTTACACAGGACGGCGTCGATGTGGACGCCCTGAATGCTTTGGTGGATTTCCAGCTTGAAAACGGCACCGCGGCCATCATCGCCTGCGGTACCACGGGGGAACCTTCCACCATGACCGAGGCCGAGAAGGAAACGGTGATCGCCCGGGTGGTGGAGCGGGTGAACGGCCGGGTACCCGTGATCGCGGGCACCGGCGGCAACGACACCCGCAAGACGATCGCGGCGGCCAAGCGGGCCAAAGCGCTGGGGGCGGATGCCCAGCTTTGTGTCACGCCCTACTACAACAAAACCTCCCCCCACGGGCTTGTGGCCCACTATATGGCCATTGCCGATGAAGGCAGCCTGCCGGTGGTGGTGTACAATGTGCCTGCCCGCACGGGGCTGAACATGAAGCCGGAAACTTTGGCAATCATCGCTAAGCACCCCAACATCGTGGCCATGAAGGAAGCCAGCGGCGATATTTCGAAAATGCTGGAGATGGTGAGGCTGTGCGGCAATGATATCGCCTTCTACAGCGGCAGCGACGACAATGTGGCGCCGCTTTTGTCCCTGGGCTTTGAAGGCGTCATCTCCGTGGCGGCCAACGCGGTGCCCAGGCTCATGCATGACTTGGTGGCTGCCTTCCACGCAGGGGACTGGCGCGAATCGCTGCGGCTGCAATTAAAAGTAAATCCCCTGGTGGCGGCGCTGTTTTGCGAAGTGAGCCCCGTGCCGGTAAAGGCGGCGCTGGAGCTGATGGGCCTTGGCCGGGAAACGGTGCGGCTGCCCCTTGTGCCCATGCTGCCGGAAAACAAGGCAAGGCTCGCCCGGGAAATGAAAGCATTGGGACTTTTGTAAGGTATCGGAGGAGTAAGCATGCGGATTTTGCTCAGCGGAGCCTGCGGGCGCATGGGCCGCGCCGTGGCGGAACTGTGCCGGGAGCGGGGAATCACCGTTGCGGCGGGCATGGATGTGTTATCCTGCGGGGATGAACTGGGCTTTCCCGTATATCCTTCCTTTGAAGCGGTGCAGGCGGAGGCCGATGTGATCGTTGACTTCACACGTCCGGAGATGCTGCCGGAATTGATCGCCTATGCGCTGCGGGAGAAACTGCCGGTGGTCATCGCCACCACCGGCTTCAATCCCGCCGATGCAAAGCGCATCAAAGACGCGTCGCAGGCCATCCCCGTCTTTCAGAGCGCCAACATGAGCCTGGGCATCAACCTGTTGAAATCGCTGATCCGCCAGGCGGCGGCGGTGCTGGGGGAAGCCTTCGATGTGGAAATCATAGAGCGCCACCACAACCGCAAGATCGACGCCCCCAGCGGCACGGCGCTGATGCTCTTTGAGGAACTGAGCAAATGCTATCCCGGGGGAAGGGAAATGATGCCGGGCCGGGAATCCCGCACCCAGGCGAGGGATCACCGGGAAATCGGCGTCCATGCCATCCGGGGCGGCACCTTGGCCGGCACCCATGAGGTAGGCTTTTATGGGGCGGGTGAAACGCTGACCATCACCCACGATGCCCAGAACCGGACCGTGTTTGCCCAGGGGGCCCTTGCCGCCGCGGCCTTTATCAAGGACAAGCCCGCGGGGTTCTATGGTATGGAGGATCTGATCAGGCAGGTGCAGAGCGCCCTGTAATGCTGTATTTCATAAAACCATATCAAAAAACACCGGCGCAAGCGGTCTGCCTGCGCCGGTGTTTGCGGATGATATCTTTATCAGATTTTGGGCGTGGGGCTGGGTGTGGGGGAAGGCGTGGGGCTGGGGCTGGGGGTGGGCGTCGCCTTCAGCGCCTTGTTTTCCGCTTCCAGCTTGGTGACCTTGCCGGTGAGGTCCGCAACTTTGGCCGTGAGGTCCGTGACCTTGGCGGTCAGGTCTGTAACTTGCTTGGTGGCATCGTTCAGCTTGGCCGTCAAAGCCTGTTTCTCGGCCTCCAGCGCTGTCACCTTGCCGTCTGCATCCCCGGCGGCTTTTTTGGCGGCTGCCAGCTCATCGGCCAGCGAAGTCTGGGCGGTGACCGCAGCGTCTTTATCCTGGGTGGCCGTATCCAGCGCTGTTTGCTTGGCGGTGGCATCGGCCTTGGCAACATCCACTTCAGCCTTGGCAACATCCAGTTCGGCCTTGGCCGCATTCAATTCAGTCTTGACACCATCCAGCGCTGTTTGCTGGGCGGCGGCCTCGGCCTTGGCCTCGTCCAGCTTGGCCTGCAAAGCGGTCAGTGCTGCGGCAGTATCATCGGCGGAAGTCTGAGCGGTTTTCACAGACTCTTCCAGGCTCGCTTTTTCATCCGTTAAGGCGGTCACCGATTCTTTGGAAGTTTTCAGGTCGGCGGTCAGTTTGTCAACGTTCTGCTGCAGTGAGTTCTTCTGCAGGAACAGGCTGAAGCTGAGCACCAGGGCTGCGATGAGCACGATGCTCATCAGGATGGCAACGGTCTTTTGATTGCTGCGGGTCTTTTCGGTCATGATGCGCTCCTCCTTTTCAGTTATGCCACGACGATAATGGAAGTGCCATAAATATACGCGGCCAACTTCCGATGTTGATAGCAATCATACCATATATTATGAAAAAAGGAAACAGAAAATGGATTGAAAGTGCGTTTTCCCCGTAGGCTGGCAAGTACAAGCATTTTCTTGACGCTTCCTTTGTTTGTACAGTATAATAACCGCATGTCCCGGCCGCAAAAGGCAAATCGCAGGCTTTGGGAAGTTGAACCGGAGCATGAGGGATAAAAACAAGGAGGCGGGCGCGTGCGCAAAAAGGAACGGCTGTTTTTGGTCGCGCTGTTTGCGCTTGCTTTCTTTTTGCTTGTGCCCGCGTTGGTGGAGGGCCCCCGGGAAGAAGCGGTTCCGCCGGCGGGAAAGCCGTTTTTCGTCACCCTTTTTTCTGTCGCCTGGCTGCCGGAAAAGCAAGCCGCCGGCCAGGACGCGCCTGCGCGCGTGAATCATCCGGAAGGGATTGTCAAGCCATGGGTCCGTGGGATGGCGGTGCCGGATGTGAGGGTTGACGCCAACGGCCATCCCCTTGGAGAAAGTACGTACATAAAGGCGGTATACCAGGCGTTTCATCTGGAAGACAGGTCCGGGTAGGGAGCATGCCTGCGGCAGCATCATCCCGGCACCAATTTGCGGAAGGAAGAGTATGTTATGAACAAGAAAACGGATGTGCGCAACAAGATGAGCGACGAGCGGAAATCCACGGTCTTTTTGGCGGTGCTGCTGGTCCTGACCCTGGCCGTGGGGATCATTTCCGTAACCGGCATGCCTTTGGACGGCCGGGGGCTGTACAAGCTTAAGGCCTGGGTGCCCTCCCTGAACGCGGCCAACTGGCCTTCCTCCATTCCCCTGGCCATGGACCTGGGCGGCGGCACCTATACGGAATATCAGGCGGCGGTCAGGGAGGGCAGCGATCTTGACCTGAACGCGGCCATGGACAGCACGGTATCGATTCTCAGCAAGCGCCTGCAGGAAAGGGGATATCTGGCGGGGACCGTTTCCCGGGCCGGCGATGACAGGGTTCGTGTGGAGATCGCCAATACGCAGGAAAAGGATGAGCTGTTGTCCCTGCTGTCCGCCGGCGGAAATCTGGCCTTCTCATTCCCTGACGGCGTATTCCTGGAAGGAAACCATATCAAGTCGGCTAAAAAAGAAACGAATTCCACCCCCGCCCAGCCGGTGGTGCGTTTGACCCTTGACGCCCAGGGGACCAAAGCCCTTGCGGATGCCTCCGCGGCCCATGAGGGGGAGGTGCTGACCGTGACGCTGGACGGCGAAACGCTGGTTTCCGGCACGCTGGAAAGTGCCATTTACAACGGTGAGCTCTTTATCTCCGGCCTCGCCTCCCAACAGGCCGCGCGGAACGTGGCGATCATCCTGCGCTCCGGCGCGCTGCCGGTGCAGCTTGCTGAGGCCGGCACGGGCGATGTTCCCGCCGGGCTGGGAGGGGTTCTCCAGTGGTTTATGATCGCCGGGCTGGTGCTGCTGGTGGCGGCCGTGGCGGTTTTGGCGGCCCGGTACCTGCTGGGCGGGCTGGCGGCATTCTGGGCGCTGTGGATAGACATCATCCTGACCTTCTTCCTGCTGGCCGTTTTCCCCGATACCCAACTGACGCTGCTGGGCCTTTTGGGCATCGCCCTGGGAACCGCGCTCTTTGTGGCTGTCAGCGCACTGCTCCTGGAAAAGTTCGCCCAGGGGCTGAGGCCGGGCAGATTGCATAAGCCGTCCGTTCATGAGGGGTGGCGGGAAATCCGGGGCAAGGTGTGGAAAATCCATGGGATCTGCATTGCGGTATCCCTTGTGCTGCTGATTCTGCCCATCGGCTTTTTGCGGAGCTTTGCCGTAACGGCGCTTGCCGGAACGGTCTCCAGCCTGCTTACCACCTGGATCGCCACCAGGGCGCTGCTTTACCATATGGCCGGCCTGGTCAAAAAGGAGCCCGGGCGGTTTGCGCGCGCCAGGAACGTGTAACAGCGGCTTTCGGTATCAAAGGCGCAGGTGAAAAGTGCAACGCCAGGAAAACGGAATTCCGTTTTCCTGGCGCCCGTCAAAACAGGCGCTGTATTGACGGCATAAAGCGTTCTTCCGGCCGCAATGCCGGAAGAACGCTTTTCTACCAAAAAACGGAGAAATAGGGAGGTGCGCATGCTTCGTTTTGTGCCAAGGCGCATGCCTGATCTTCTACCCGGCGCGCTGACCGGCCTGCCCGGCTGGCTTGCGCCGCTTCTCATGCAGCGGGGCATAGATTCCGATGAGAAGGCGCGGTTGTTTTTGAACCCTTCCCTGGACCAGTTGCATGACCCTTTTTTGATGCAGGGCATGGATGCGGCGGTGAAGCTGATCCGCGCCGCCATTGCCGGGAAAGATCCCATCGCGGTATACGGCGATTATGATGTGGACGGTGTGTGCGCCGCCTCCATGATGCTTTTGATGCTTCGGAGCATAGGTGCCAGGGCGGATTATTACATTCCCAGCCGCCATGACGAGGGCTACGGCCTGAACGGGCAGGCGGTGGGGACGCTTGCCGGGGAATACGGCCTGCTTCTGACGGTGGATTGCGGCATTACCAGCGTAAGGGAGGTTTCCCTGGCAAAGGAGATGGGCATGCGGGTGATCGTTACCGATCATCACCAACTGGGGCCGGAGCTGCCTTTGGCAGACGCGGTGCTCAACCCGCTGATGGGCGAATATCCCTTCCGCCGCCTGTGCGGCGCCGGCGTGGCATTGAAGCTGATACAGGCGCTGGGCGGCACTCCCAAAGCAGAGGAATATCTGGACATGGCCGCCATCGCCACCATTGCCGACCTGGTTCCGCTGACGGGGGAAAACAGGGCCATCGCCGCGCTGGGCCTTGATAAAATGGCGGATACAAAGCGGCCTGGCCTCAAAGCGCTGATGGATGTGGCCGGCTTGGATGGTAAGGGCAGGAAAGCCGTGAAAGCCGGGCAGGTGGCTTTTCAGATAGCGCCCCGCATCAACGCAGGGGGGCGGCTGAAAAGCGCGTCGCTGGGCGTGGAGCTGATGCTGACAGGCGATCCTGTCCGGGCCATGGAGCTGGCGGAAACACTGAATAGGGAGAACGCGCTCCGGCAAAAGCTGGAGGCGGAAATATTTGAACAGGCGCTTGAGCAGGTGGAGGCGGAGACCGATTTTTTGGAGGACCGCGTTCTGATCGCCATGGGGGAAGGCTGGAACCACGGCGTCATCGGCCTTGCGGCCAGCCGTTTGACAGAGCGGTTCCATTATCCGTCCATCGTTCTGTCAAAGACCGGGGAGGAATGCGTGGGCAGCGTCCGGTCCATTCCCGGCGTGAACATCCATGCAATGCTGTCCGCCTGCGGCGATTTGTTTTTGCGCTTTGGCGGCCATGAGCAGGCGGCGGGCCTTACCATGAAGGCGCAAAATGTGCCGGAAATGAAGCGGCGGCTGGGCAGGGTCATCAAGGAAAGGTGCGACCCGCAGGCGTATATCCCCGTCCGGGAGTACGACTTGGCGCTTCCCCTCCATGAAGTGACGCAGGAAATGATTCAAATGCTTGGGATGCTGCAGCCCACAGGCTTTGGCAACCCTGAGCCGGTGTTCCTGCTTGAAAATGCCCAGGTGCAGGATATGCGCCCTGTGGGCCGGGAAGGGGCACACTTAAAGTGCAGCCTGTTTCAGCAGGGGGCCTTGCGCTCCGCCATCGCCTTTCAGATGGGCAAAATGGCCGGGGCCATGCCCGAGCGGGTGGACGTGCTGTTTTCCCCGGAGCTGAACGAGTGGAACGGCACCGTATCCGTGCAATGCGGCATAAAGGCCATCCGCATGGCCGGCGCGCAGCTTCCGGAGGGGGAGGAGGCGGCGCAAACGGCCCTTTTGCAGGAAATTCGGGGAATGACGGCGAATTATTTTAAGATTCCCCCTGCTTTGGCGCAGGCGGATGAATCACAGCTTTTGCAGGCGCTGGATGGCGCCCAGGGTACGGTGATCCTGGCCCGTGCACCGAAAACCGCCCGGCGCATAAGCCATACGTATGGGGAAAGGCTGCTTATAGCGGACAGGATTTCGGACAGGCGCGGCTTTCACACCCTGCTCTATCCGGCCAGGCTACCGGAGCTGACCGATATGTGGCGCACGGTGATCCTGGCGGACGGCGAGCTTTTGCCGGGGGAAGCAGCCCTGATAGCAAAGCGCTGCCCCAGGGCCAGGGTGCTTGTCTTTCCCCGAAGCGAGGAACTGACAATTTTTTTAAAGCCTTTGGCGCTTTGTGATGACGCTCTGCGCAGGCTGTACAAGGCGGCAAGGAGCCTTCCGGGCGCTTCGCCCGTGAAGCTGGCCGGAGCTTCCGGCCTGACTCCCGCACAGCTTACGGCCGGATTGCACATCCTGATGGAGTTGGCGCTGCTCGACTTTCAGGAAAAGCCCTTTTCCCTGACCATGCTTCCCGCGGGGAAGTGCAGCACCGACGAGAGCGGCCTGCTCCGGGCGCTGAAAGCATCCTCTGGTTAAAATTGCGAAAGGAGGGCCGGATATGTACGCGTATATCAGCCGTGAATGCATGCCTTTGGACCAGATCCTGGCGCGTGTCTTAAAGTACCATCCGGGGGACAGCTATCTCCTGGTGAAAAAAGCCTACGAATATGCGGAAAACGCCCATGCCGGCCAGTTTCGCAAAAGCGGGGAGCCTTATTTTACCCATCCGGCCTTTGTGGCCAGCATCCTGACGGAATTGATGATGGACGCCCCCACCATTGCCGCCGGGCTTTTGCACGACACGGTGGAGGATTGCGAGGGCGTTTGCCTGCCCAATGTGCAGCAGGAGTTCGGCGAGGAAGTGGCCCGGCTGGTGGACGGCGTCACGAAGCTTTCCAAGCTGGACTTTGCGGACCGGGAGGAGCAGCAGGCGGAAAGCCTGCGCAAGATGATCCTGGCCATGTCCAAGGACATCCGCGTGGTTTTGATCAAGCTGGCCGACAGGCTGCACAACATGCGCACGCTCCGCTACCAGCCGGAAGCAAGGCAGGTGGCCATCGCCAGGGAAACGCTGGATATTTACGCGCCCCTGGCCCACAGGCTGGGTGTGTTTGCCATCAAGCAGGAGCTGGAGGACCTGTCTCTGCGCTACATCGACCCGGCGGGTTACCAGGATGTGGTTCAAAAGGTGGGCATGAAGCGGGCCGAGCGGGAGGAGAACATCCGCCTGGTGATCTCCGAGCTCAGCGCCAAGCTGGATGAGCAGCATATCCGCTACGACATCGACGGGCGGCCCAAGCACCTGTACAGCATCTACCGCAAAATGGTGCTTCAAAACCGGCCCTTTGACCAGATATACGACCTGATCGCCATCCGTGTGCTGGTGGATACCGTGCCCGACTGCTACGCTGTGCTGGGCATCATCCATACGCTTTGGAACCAGATGCCGGGCCGGTTCAAGGATTATATTTCCGTGCCCAAGGCCAACATGTACCAAAGCCTGCACACCACCGTGGTAGGCGGGCGGAAGATGCCCTTCCCCTTTGAGGTGCAAATCCGCACCTGGGAAATGCACCGGGTGGCGGAATTCGGCATCGCCGCCCACTGGCGCTATAAGGAGGGCGGGCAGACTGCCACGGACCTGGACAACAAGCTGTATTGGCTCAGGCAGATCCTGGACTGGCAGAATGAGACCCGGGATAGCCGTGAGTTCATCGATTCCCTGAAAACCGACCTGTTCAGCGAGGAGGTTTTCCTCTTTACGCCCAAGGGCGATGTGGTGAACATGCAAAAGGGCGCCACGCCCCTGGATTTTGCCTACCGCATCCACAGCGCCGTGGGCAATAGCTGCGTGGGCGCCAAGGTGAACGGCCGCATCGTGCCGCTGGATACCACGCTGGAAACGGGCGACCGGGTGGATATCATCACCTCCTCCGCCTCCAAGGGCCCCAGCATGGACTGGCTGAAAATCGTCAAGACCCAGCAGGCCAAGGCCAAGATCCGGCAGTTCTTCAAGCGTGAGCTGCGGGGCGAAAACGTTGAAAAGGGCAAGGACATGGTGGAGAAGGAGGCCAAGCGCCGCGGCGTGGCGCTGAGCTCCATCACCAAGCCCGAATATTACGAAGGCATCCTGAAAAAGTACGGCTTCTTTGAGCTGGAGGATATCTATGGCGCGGTGGGCTACGGCGGCATGGCGTCCACCTATGTGGTCACCAAGCTCATCGAGGAGCAGCGCCTGCGGGAGGCGCCGCCAGCCCCCAAGCTGCCGGATGTAACGCCCCAGGAGCTGCAAAAGCAGCAGACGGGCAAACCCACCCACGGCATTTACGTCAAGGGTGAATCGGGGATGCTGGTGCGCTTCGCCAAGTGCTGCAACCCCGTGCCGGGCGATGACATCGTGGGCTATATCACCCGCGGCCGAGGCGTCACCATTCACAAGGCCGACTGCGTGAACGTGGGTACGGGCGAGCAGGAGCGCATGGTGGAGGTCAGTTGGGCCGAGGAGAACGCCGGCACGTTTGACGCCGGCATACAGATCATCGCCTATGACCACGTGGGGCTGCTGGGCGAGCTGGCTACCTATATCGGGGAAATGAACGTGCCCATCAGCGCCGTCAGCGCCAAGTTCAATACCAAAAGCAAGACCAGCACCATTACCCTGGTGATCCAGGTCACCAGCCGCCAGCAGTTGGATAAGGTGATCAAGCAATTGCAGCGGCGGTCGGATGTGGTGGAGGTTTACCGGGGTGCAAGCTGATTTGCACAGGGATGCTGGACATGTGCGCCGTTGCAGCATGCCATACATGGGAGAAGGCGGCATCCTGAAACGTCTCTCCTGAAAGCCGGCTGGCCATGAGGCGGGCGGGCGATTGATAATCGCCCCTACGGCTGCAAGGAATATATTGTCCTTTTTATCGGGCCGCACATGTTCCGGAAGAAAAATCAACATATATACGCGTTGTAGGGGCGATTATCAATCGCCCGCCCTGTTCCGGCAATATTCCTGCGGCATGGCAGATAAATCTCAGCCAAAGAAACGAGGCTTTTCCTTATCATGCGCTGCGTTGTACAAAGGGTATCCTCCGCCTCCGTGGCGGTTCATGGCCGGACAGTGGGCCAAATTCAAAAAGGACTTATGGTCCTGGTGGGCGTTCACCAGGGGGACGGGGAAAGAGATTTGCAATACATAACCGACAAGGTGCCCAACCTGCGCATCTTTGAGGATGAGCAAGGCAAAATGAACCTGTCCCTTCAGGATGTGGGCGGCGCCATCCTTGCGGTGAGCCAGTTTACGCTGCTGGCCGACGCCCGGGGAGGGCGGCGGCCCAGCTTTATCGAGGCCGCCCGGCCCGAAATTGCCAATCCCATGTACGAGGACCTGGTACGCCGGTGGCGGGAAGCCGGCCTCACTGTGGAAACAGGCGTTTTCCAGGCGGAAATGGCCGTATCCCTTGTCAACGACGGCCCGGTAACAATATTGCTGGACAGCAGGAAAAACTTTTAAAGAGGCATGCATGCAAAGCAAACTGCAAATACAGACGTTGGCAGTAGGGCCCATCCGCGCCAACTGCTATATCTTATCCTTGCCGGGCCGGGACGACTGCGTGCTGGTCGATCCGGGGGCCCAGGCGGAGCGCATCCTTGCGGCTGCGAAGGGCAAGCAAATCGCCGCCGTTTTATTGACCCACGGCCATTTTGACCATATCGGCGCGGCAGCGGGCGTGCTTGCGCAAGATACGGCGCTATATATCCACTTTTTGGACGATCCTATGCTGCGCGATCCTGAAAAGAATATGGCTGTGATGATCGGGCAGGAGCTTGCCATTGAGGCCACGGCCACGCCCGTGAAGGAAGGGGATGTCCTAACAGCCGCGGGCATCACCTTTACGGTGCTGCACACGCCGGGCCACACGCCGGGCAGCGTATGCTACCAGGCGGAAAACGCGCTCTTTACCGGCGATACCATGTTCCGCCATGGCTATGGCCGCACCGACCTTCCCGGCGGAAGCTGGAACGACCTGTACCAGTCCATGAAGCGGCTGCTGCTGATGCAAAAGGAATTTCAGGTGTATCCCGGCCATGACGATTCCACCACCATCGGCGGGGAACAGGGGTATTTTCAATGAAAGTGGCCCTTTTGACCCCCTTGCCGGAGCTTGCGGCGGAATTGGCGGATGTCATCCGCCTGTTTTATGGGGAGATCGGCTTTTCCGTAAACAGTGGTGAGGCGGATGCGGATATGTGCCTTCGCCATGAATTTTCAATGAAGGACGGAGCCTGGCACTGCGCCTTTTCTTTGAACGGAAAAACCGTGCGCCAAACAGCCCCCATCCCTTTGGGAGAGGGGAAGGCGCTGCTTGCCAAGCGGCTGCGCAAGCGGCTTTGCAAGCAGGCGCTGTACACGCTTTTGAAGGAGGAAACAGGCTTTCATCCTCCCTGGGGTTCGCTGACGGGCATCCGGCCCACCCGGCTGGTCTATGAAGCCATGGGGGAGGGATCATCGCCGCCGGAGGCGGCCCGGCAGGTGGAAGCCATCTTCGACCTTCATAAGGACAAGGCCTTGCTTCTTTCCGATATCGTGAATGTCCAGCAGGCCATGCTGCCGCCTGACCCCGGGGCTGTGGACGTGTACATCGGCATCCCCTTTTGCCGCACCCGCTGCGCCTACTGCTCCTTTTTAAGCGGCGAGCTGGGCAAAGGGCTGCAGGTGCCCCCCTATATGGATGCGCTTATGCAGGAGATGGCCTTCACCGCCCGGCTGGTGCAGGACGCGGGCCTTGCTTTAAGGGCGGTATACATGGGCGGCGGCACGCCCACGGCCATCCCCGAAAGCGCCTTCCGCCGGGTTATGGAGGCCATGGCGTCGTATTTTCCCCACGCCGTGGAATATACTGTGGAAGCCGGCCGGCCCGATTCCATCAATAGGGAGAAGCTTCAGGCCATCCGGGAGGCGGGGGTCAGGCGCATCTCCATCAACCCCCAGTCCATGCGCCTGGAAACGCTCAGGCGCATCGGCCGGGACCACACGCCGGAGCAGACGGTGAAGGCTTACGAGCTGGCCAGGGAGATGGGCTTTTCCTCCATCAACATGGACCTGATCGCGGGTCTGCCGGGGGAGACGGCCGCGGATTTTGAATATACCCTCTCCTGGGCGCGCCGCCTTGCGCCCGAAAGCCTTACCATTCACACCCTGGCACTCAAGCGCGCCAGCCTTTTGCGGCTGTGGGAAACGCCCCTGCCCGACGGGGAGGAAACGGCCCGCATGGTGCGGCTGGGCGCGGAGGCGGCCAGGGAAATGGGCCATAGGCCCTACTACCTCTACCGGCAAAAATACATGGCGGGAAACCAGGAAAACGTGGGCTATGCGCTGCCGGGCCACGAATGCCTGTACAATGTGGACATCATGGAGGAAACCACCAGCATCCTGGCGATGGGGGCGGGCGCCATCTCCAAGCGGGTATTCGGCGGGGAAGGGCGCATTGAGCGGGCACCCAACGTGAGCAATGTGGGCGTGTACATCGAAAGATTACAGGATATGCTGGAACGTAAAACTATGCTGTGGAAGTAAGGAAAAACTTGCATCCTTCGGGAAAATTGGATACAATAAAGCACATGTGGAGGGAAACACATGAAAAGAACGGTCAGCTTGATGCTTACGCTTCTTCTTGCCATGGCAGCCATGCCCTTTGCCGTGGCGCAGGAGGTCTGGAATACCGAAAACAACTTGTTTAAGGAAGGGGAGATTGTTGTGACTGAACAGGAAAAACAAGCGGGGAATCCCATTTTTGTCATTACATTGGAAAACGGCAGCGAAATGCGGGGGGAGCTGTATCCCGATATCGCGCCCCAGTCCGTGGGCAATTTCATCGCGCTGGCCAACAGCGGCTTCTATGACGGGCTCATCTTTCACCGGGTCATCCCCGGCTTCATGATCCAGGGCGGCTGCCCCAAGGGCACCGGCACCGGCGGGCCCGGCTATCATATCAAGGGCGAATTCCAGCAAAACGGCGTCGCCAACAGCCTCAAGCATACCAACGGCGTGCTGAGCATGGCCAGGAGCACCATGCCCGATTCCGCCGGCTCCCAGTTTTTCGTCATGACAAGCGTTTCCCCCCACCTGGATGGCGCCTATGCCGCCTTCGGCAAGGTGCTCTCCGGCATGGAACAGGCCGATGCCATCGTTTCCACCCCCCGGGACAGGCAGGATAAGCCCCTCACCCCCCAGGTGATCAAGTCTATCCGCGTGGAAACTTTCGGGAAAACCTATCCCTTCGAGCAGCTCTAAGCGGATCAGGTCTTTCACAGGGCGCAGCGACGGCCAGCAGGCTTGTTTCTGCGCCCTTTCTATTTGCCGGAAGATTGATTAGCGCCCCAAAATGGCATATAATGAGACATGCGAATAAGGGAGGGCGTACCCATGGAAAAACACAAGACCGTCGTGAGGGTGGCAGGCAGGGATTATACGCTATTGTCCATCGAACCTCCGGAGTTTGTGCACCGGGTAGGCGTCTACGTGGACCGCAAGATTCAGGAGATCGAGACCGCCAGCCACCTGCCTTCCAACATGGTGGCGGTACTGGCCGCCCTGAACATTGCCGACGAGCTTTTAAAGGCCCATGATGAGAACACGCGCTTAAGAAGGGAACTGCTTATGGCGCGCCAGGGCGCGAAAGAAAGCCGGAAAAGGGAGGCCAGGTAGTCCATGGAGTTGCTGGCCCCGGCCGGCGGCAGGGACGCCCTGCTTGCGGCCATCCATAACGGCGCGGATGCGGTGTATCTTGGGTACACCGCCTTTGGCGCACGCGCGGGGGCCGGAAATTTTGACGAAGACAGCCTCCGGGAAGTCATCAAGCTGTGCCACCTGTACCGCGTCCGGGTCCACGTGACGGTGAACACGCTGGTGAAAGAGGCGGAAATCCCGGAGGTGTACCGGGTGCTCTCCGTCATCAACCGGGCGGGGGCGGACGCGGTGATCCTGCAGGACCTGGGCGTCAGCGGCATCGTACGGGACTGCTTTCCGGGCCTTGAGCGCCACGCCAGCACGCAGATGGCCATCCACAACCGGCAGGGCGCCGCGTTTTTACAGCGGGAAGGCTTTCAAAGGGTGGTGCTGGCACGGGAATGTACCCTTTCGGAGATCAGGGCCGTGGCAGATACGGGGCTTCAAACCGAGGTTTTTGTCCACGGGGCCATGTGCGTATGCGTCAGCGGCCAGTGCCTCTTTTCCAGCATGGCGGGCGGCCGGAGCGGCAACCGCGGCCGGTGCGCCCAGCCATGCCGCATGCGCTATGACTTTGACGGGCGCCAGGGATATTGGCTTTCCCCCCGGGACATCATGCTGCGGGACAAGCTGCCGGAGCTTTTGGCCGCCGGCGTCCATGCCCTGAAAATCGAGGGCCGTCTTAAGCGGCCGGAATATGTGGCGGTGGTGACGCGGGCCTACCGCCAGGCGCTGGATGCTTTGGCGGAAGGCAGGTTTGCTCCCGCAGGTGAAAGCGAAAAGGAATCCCTCCGGCAGATTTTTCACCGGGGCGGGTTCATGACGGGGTACGCGGGCGGAAGCCAGGATGCTGGCGTGATTGATCCCGGCCGCCCGGGGCACGGAGGAATTATGATTGGTCGCGTAACGGGCTTAAAGCCAGGGTTTGCCCAGGTGAAGCTGGACAAGGACCTTCACGACGGGGACGGCCTGCAATTCCGGGGCCGCCGGGAGGAAGAGGTCACCTACTCCGGGCCGGAGCAGAAGGCCGGGGATACGGCCCTTGTCAGGCTTCGGATAGGTGTGGAGCCTCAGGTGGGCGACCAGGTGGCGCGGCTTTCCGACGCGGTGCAGCTCATGCAGGCGATGCTTTACAGGGCTCCCCATATCCTTGTGGACGCCGTGCTGTATGCGGAGCCGGGGGAAGCGGCCGTGCTCACCGTGACCGACGGGGAAACGCAGGCGCAGGCAACGGGTGAGGCGGTGGCCGCGGCCCAGGCAAAGCCCCTGACGGAGGAAAATGCCTGGCGTGCCCTGAACAAGACGGGGGATACGCCCTTTGCGCTCCGTGACCTCCGCCTGATCGGGCATAACGCCTTTTTGCCTGTGTCCGCGGTAAACGCCCTGCGCCGGGAAGCGCTGGAGGATCTGTACGAAAAGCGGGCTGTCAGCTTTTGCAAGCGCGTGACGGCCTCCCATCCCCTTGGGGAAACTGCCTTCCCGGATGCGGTACAGTATGCGCCGGGTTTGCTTGTCCAGGGCAGTGACGCATCCATGGGGCAAAAGCTGCTGGACTTGGGAGCGGATGCCTTTCTGTACGCTCCGGAGGTATATACCGAAGCCGCGCTGGACCAGGCCGCGGGCCTTTTGCCCAAGGGCGCAGGGCTGGTGCTGCCCATCCAGGCAAAGGCCGATACGCTGGATTTTTTGAAGGGCTGGGCAGGCGGTCACAGGGAGCTGCTTTCCGGCGTGGTGCTGGGGAGCATCGGCCAGGCGGGCGCCGGATTCAACCTGCCCATGGCGGCGGGCGAGGGCGTGCCCGTCATGAACGGCCGCACAGCGGCGGAGCTTGGCCGCCTGGACCTTGCATGGCAGACCGTATCGCCGGAGCTGAACGAAAAGGAAATG
>JAEWWY010000219.1 GCA_023458835.1 Bacillota bacterium | reverse complement strand
GCATATGGTTATTCAACGAGAAGGATTTCGCGTCTTCGGACGCGACCAAAGGGCTTTCCGGTCGCCCTTTGGAAACCTTCGGATGCCATCCCTATGAATATCTATACAGTTATGCAGCTAACGCGACAGCCCCTCCTTTGCCGCACCAACGCCAGGGGTGATGCGTCAATCCCGCTTTTCCACAAAGACCATCTTTTACGCGAAGGCGGCAAACGCGTCTTTTTGTATCCCGACGGGCGGCACATTTTTATCCAGATCAGCCCGCATGCTTTGTTCAGCCTTTTTATTTTTGCTTCTTACAGCTCCCGGATGTTATCGATGATGCTGGCCCGCACGATCCCGCGGATGCGGGCACGCAGATTGAGCCCGCAAAGGAGCAGGATCAGCAGCACATACAGCACCGCAAGGCCGCCCAGGGGCCAAAGCATCCCTTTGGGAATGTGCGCTTCATGCGCCTGGTATAGAAGAAGGCCGGCGCTCATCAAAACCCCTGCCGCCAGGCCCCAGCCAAGCATGATCCCCACCTGGCGAAGATACGAGGATATGATCACCCGAAGCGGCGCGCCCACCGCCCGCAGCGTGCCGATGGCCCGCTTGTCGGAGCGGATGCGCCCGGTAACGGCATTGTTGACCATGCTGACGCAAATGGCAAAGAACAGGATCAAGATCGCAAAAAGGCTGACGGTGATCATCATTTCCTGCCGCTTCAACCCCCGTTCCGACTCAAGGGGAGAATAAAAATCCATATCATCCGCGCGCCTTGAGATATCTAAAAGCGCGGTTTCCACGTATTTCGCCGTTTGCTCATCCGGCATACCCGTCATCGTCACGGCAAGGCTTCTGTACCCACTGGTTTCAAAGCCCAGCGCGTCAAGGCCGGCTGTGGTGGTAATCAGTGTCCCCGGACCTCCGGATCTCATGTGGGCACTTATCTCCCATGGCAGCGAATCTGACAGCACGGCGCCGATGCGCACGTCCCTGTCCAAGCGGCGGGTGGCATCATAATCATATCCATTCTCATCCTCCCGCCCGGTTTTTCCGCCTTCCATGTACAGCCTGCACAGATGAAGCGTATCCCCGGCATGGAACATATCATTTACAAGCACCTCGTCATATTGCTCACTCTCATGGGGTGTGGAGGTTGAATAATATCCGAAAATCTTCCCGTTGTCATCCTTGTCATATTGCACGTAGATTTTATCGGGCGCCAGAATCAAAACCTCGCGGCCTTCATGAAGCGCCTTCATGTCAATCTCCCCCGAGAGAACATAGGGCCTGAGCATCTCGGCCATCTCCGAAGACAGCGCCGACAATCCCGTTGCCACCATATCCGTATTTATATTCAGCCGGCTTTTAAGCGCCAGGTAGCGCTTGCGTTCCATCTCCTGCCAGGGCATCCATCCGCTTCTCCATTCACTTTTCCACTCACTTTTCCATTGCGCATCCTCCAGCAGATAGGCAAAGGGGGAGTAGGGGAGAATGCTGCTGCCTGTCAGGTATTCGCCGACATCCTCCAGCAGCAAATTGACCATGACAGACTTGGCGGCCCCTATATGCCCAACCTGCGGCAGCGCCGCCGCGGCCGCAAGGTCGCCATCGGTCAAAAGCGGCCGGAGCGCGTTTCCTTCCACAAAACCGCCTGATTGCCAAGAGGTGCCGATCAGAAAATCATAGGCATCTGATCCGCCCGCCTGCCTGCTCCATGCCGCCATGTCGACCCCCAATGTCAAAATGACCAGGCCCAGGGCGGTTACTACCCAAACGCCAATCTGCTTTGCCCGGTACAGCCGCATGTGCCGCCAGGCCAGCAGGCTGGGCGGCCAAAAGGCTTGCCTTGCCCGTATACGCATCCGCTTTTTCGCCCGCATAAGCGATGTTTCCCGGATGGCCTGCATGGGGGAAACACGGGAAGCCTCCAGCAGCGGTATAAACGCCGCGCCCATCACAAAGGCAATGGAAAGCAGCAATTCCAGGGGCAGAAACCACGCTGCGGAATGATAAAGAAGCCCGCCGTCCAGCGCCTTGCAAAGCATCCACACGGCAAGGCGCGACAGCAAAATGGCGGCCGGCGATATCAGGAGGGCAAGGGCGAGCGCTTCGCGGCCAAAGATCAGGCGAACCTGCCTGCGGGTTGCGCCAACAGCGCGCAGCATGCCGATCTGGGCGCGGCGTTCAGACAGCATCATGGAAAACGCGCCTATGATCCCCATGCATGCCGCCAGAATCAGCACCGTTCCCAGCACGCCCGCAAAGACCACCAGTACGCTTCCGTCATATTCATAGAACAAATCAAAGTGGAAATAATCTATCCAGCTATGATGCAGCGTCTTTTCAGCATATGCCTTGAACTCCGCATTTGTCGTAAGCGGCGCAAGCTGCAAAAGGCGGTGTATGACGGGACGCCCGCCCGGCTCCACCTGTTCCGCCCGTGAGACCACCGCACCGGGGTACTCAAGATAGTGGGACGCGTTAAACCGCTGTCCATCTCCCTGGTACGGGGTCTGATCCGCAAGGATGCCTACCAGCGTATATGCCTTTGTGACTGGATCGGGCAAAAAGCCGCTCCCATCGGGCACTTTCACCGACAGGGTCAATGGTTCGCCCGGCGCGGCATCCGCCCGCAGCCGCAAGAGCTTTGACCGCTCCACCGCGATTTCCCCCGCGGCCTCGGGCATGCGGCCCTTAAGGCACTCCCGGTAGGCCAGCGTCTCCCCCGCTTCATCGTAATAGCCGATGGCGGTCTCCCCGCCCTCCGTCCCGCCGATGATAAAGATGCTGCCGACGCTTTTCACATATCCGCTTTCCAATAACTCCTGAGGCGAAACAGCCTCCGCGCCCAGCAAGGCGGCATCCTGCCTGCCCATCTGGCGGAAATGGCGCTCCTGATAGGTATGATAAATGCTCTGCACGATGAGCAGCATGGAGGATGTGAAGAGGATAGCAAGCATAATGCCGGTGATCAGCGTTGTATATTGCCGTTTTCGCAAGCGTATGCTGCCCAGGGCCAGGGCATTGACGGTAGGCATCTTTTTCATGGATGCATCCCCCTTACGGAACCATTGTACCGCCGGAAGCTTGCGGTTAGGTTTCCGCCGCCTTACGTTTTCTTAAGCCGGTGGTGCAAAAGCGGCAGGCAGACCGTGACACGAAGCCCGCCCTTCACATTTTCGGCGGATACTGTGCCATGATGCTTTTCCACAATGGCCCGGACGATGGCCAGCCCTACCCCCGCCCCATCGGAGGCGGCGGAGGCCGAGCTGCGGAAAAAGCGCCTGAACAGGCTATTCAGCTCTCCCGGCGGCACGCCGCCGCCATCGTCTTGCACGGCGCAAAAAACGGAGTTTTCGGCCTGCTCAATGGTAACGCTGATCCTTCCGCCCTCCCGGGTGTGCTCGCAGGCGTTTTTGATCAGGTTCGCAAGGGCCTCGCCCATCCAGGCTTCGTCGCAGTGAAGCACCGCCTCCCCGTTCACCTCGGCCCGCCTGCCTGGAAACAGCGGCAAGACCCTTGTAAAGGCTTCCCGTACGATGGCGGAAAGCTCCTTCGTTTCAAAATGAAATTCGTATCCGTCCGCCCGCAGGCGTTCCAGCCGAAGAAGCGAGATAATCAGGTGCTCCATGCGGTTGAGCAGTTTAAGCTGCTGCTCAAGGTGCGCGCCGCCGTCCATTTCGCAGTACAGCTTCAGGCCCGAGATAGGCGTCTTCAATTGGTGGGAGATATCCACCAGCAGCCTTTCGTTTTTCCGTGTCTGGGCCAGATGGTTCTCTTCGCTTTGCAAAAGCCGCGCTTCCAGCTCGATCACCGCGTTTTCAAACAGCGCAAAGCGATTGTCCCGCACGCTGAAGCTGGGCGCTTTGACTTCCCCGCCCAGAAAGCGCATGATCTGGTCGTGGAGCCGGACGGCCTCGCGCCCGCGGCGGACGGCCTGTATCAGGCAAATCAAAAGCAGCACAAAAAACAGCGCCGCCAGCGCCCCCAGCAGCGCCGTTACAGCGTATCCTCCCATTGATAGCCCACTCCCCGCACGGTGCGGATATGCTCCGCCCCGATCTTCTCCCGAAGGCGGCTGATATGTACCGACAACGTATTGCCGTCGATAAACTGCCCGCCCATATCCCATATGTCGTTAAGCAGCTTGTCCCGCGCCACGATCCGCCCGCCTGCCCTAAGAATGGCCGACAGCAGCCGGAATTCAATGGGTGTCAAAAAGACCGTTTCGCCGTCTTTGCGCACCGTCATGCGCTCCATGTCGATCTCCAGGCCCGCCCGGGCAAGCGGGGCGGGCGCGCCCCGCCTTAACAGCGCGCGGATGCGGCTTAAAAGCTCCAGCATCCGGAAGGGCTTTGTAACGTAATCGTCACCGCCCGCGTCGAACCCGCGGACCACCTGAATCTCTTCATCACAGGCGGTCAGGAACAGGATGGGCGTCCTTAGGCCGTTTAGGCGCCACGCCTTGCATAGCCCGATCCCATCCCCGTCCGGAAGCCCGATGTCCAGCACGATCAAGTCACAGCCGCCTTTTGCCACGTGCTCCCGCGCCTCCTGCGCCGAGGTGCAGGCGTCCGTGGCATAGCCCGCCTGATCCAAAAGCTCGGTCAAACCGCTGCGCAGGAAGGAATCATCCTCCACCAACAGAATTTTATTGCGCACAGGCACCCTCCCAACCGCTGCTTCTCCGCATGATTATACCATACGGCCGCCTGTATGGGAGGAATCTTATGAAATCGTAAGCCGCAAAGGGGAATTGT
>JAEWWY010000218.1 GCA_023458835.1 Bacillota bacterium | reverse complement strand
GGTAGTATTAATGCAATGAAACGTTCCATCAGCAAATGGGCCAATAATCCCCGGGCTTTTCCCGCGGCGTTGCCGCAGGCACAGCCATGGGCTGGCGGGCGCCACCTTTATGGAAAGGATGATCCATTATGAACAAGACCATCTGGATTGGAAATGACCATGGCGGCTATGAAATGAAATGCAGCCTGATACCGGTTTTACAGGAGGAGGGCTGGCAGATACAGGATGTGGGCAGCTTTTCCCAGGAGATTGTCCGCTATCCCAACTATGCCGCCAAAGTATGCGGCGCGGTCGCCTCGGGAACGGCGCAGCGCGGCCTGCTGATCTGCTCCACAGGCATCGGCATGAGCATTATCGCCAACAAATTCAAAGGGGTGCGCGCGGCGCTGTGCACGACGGAGTTCATGGGAAGAATGACGCGGGAGCACAACGATTCCAACATCCTGTGCCTGGGGGGGAAAATAACCCCCTTTGACGAAGCGGCGCGGATCCTGCGCACCTGGCTCAATACCGGCTACATCGGCGGGCGGCACGATATCTCCCTGGGCCTGATCCGGCAGGCGGAAGACCTGATGATGGACGGCGTAGCCTGGCCGGGCGATGATGTGTGCGCAAGCGGGGAGGAAAAAGAATGAAGCTGTCTGTCGTTATCGCCCCCTCCGGCGCGCCGGAAAATGCTTTTGTGGTGTGGCGGGGGTTTGAAGATTCCATATCCAAGGCTGCGGAAACAGGCTATCACGGGGTGGAGCTTGCGCTGAGCGGGGCGGAGGATGTGGATGCGCCCAGCCTTCAAAAATGGCTTGATCGGGCAGGGCTGTCCGTCAGTTGCATCAGCACGGGCCTGGTGTACGCCCAAAAGGGGCTGTATATGACCCATCCGGATCCCGGGATGCGCCAGGAAACCGTGCGCCTTTTTCAGGGCCTGATCCCCCTGGCGGCGGCCCACGGCGGCCTGATCAACATCGGGCGCGCGCGGGGCTGGGCGGCCCAGGGGCAAACCCTGGACCAGGCGCGGGGGCTGTTTCTGGACTGTATTGAGCGCATACTGCCCATGGCGGAGCGGGAAGGGGTCACCCTGCTGATCGAACCGGTAAACCGCTATGAGATCAATTTCATCAATTCCCTGGACGATGCCGCCCGGATGCTGGACATGATCGGCGGCTCAAACATGGGCATCATGGCGGATTGCTTCCATATGAACATTGAGGATGACACGTTCGAGGGTTCCTTCACCCGCAACGCGCGCTACGTCCGCTATGTGCACATCGCAGATTCCAACCGCAAGGCGCCCGGGCAGGGGCACACGGATTTTGATATGATCCTGCGCGTGCTCAAGCAAATAGGCTACAACGGCTGGTTAAGCCTGGAGATCCTGCCGGGCGATGGCCCGGACGCAGCGGCGCGCGCGGCGGCCAAGCATATGCTGCCGCTTTTGGGGAGGTACGCATGACACAAAAACGAAAAGCCGAATTGGACGCGCTGTGCTTGAAGTGGCGCATGGATGTGCTGACCACGCTCCACCGTGTGAAGACCGGGCATCCAGGGGGAAGCCTCTCGGCAGCCGAGATCCTGGCCGTCCTGTATATGGAGCTGATGGATGTCTCTCCCCAAAACATCGCCTCTCCCGAGCGCGACGTATTCATCCTTTCCAAAGGCCACGCGGCGCCCATGCTGTACCGGGCGCTGGCGGAAAAAGGGTTTTTGCCCCTTGAGGAAATGGATACCCTGCGGCAGTTGAACAGCCGGCTGCAAGGGCACCCCTGTGCCCACAAGCTTCCCGGGGTGGAGATGTCCACGGGGCCCCTGGGCCTTGGGCTGGGTGCGGGACTGGGCATGGCGCTTGCCAAAAAGCTGCAAAACGCGGGCGGGTATGTATACGTGCTCATGGGCGATGGGGAGATGCAGGAGGGCGTGGTATGGGAGGCCGCCATGGCCGCGCGCAAGTTCCATGCGGACAACCTGATCGCCATCGGGGACATCAACGGCGTGCAATTGGACGGCACCACCGAGCAGGTGATGCCTATGCTGGATATCGGCTTGAAATTCGAAGCCTTCGGCTGGAATGTGATGTGGTGTGACGGGCATGATGCAGCAAGCATCGCGGAAGGCATCAGGCGCCTTGAAACCGCCGGGAAAGGGCCTTCCATCCTGCTGTGCCGCACGGTCAAGGGCAAGGGGGTTTCCTTTATGGAAGGGCAGAGCGTATGGCATGGCCGCCCCATCGGGGATGCGGAATATCGGGCCGCCATGCTGGAATTGGAGGGAAAAGGCCATGCATGACTCGATCGCCATTCGCGACGCCTATGGCATTGCATTGCGCGAGCTGGGGGAAGAAAACCCTTTGGTGGCCGTGCTGGAGGCGGATGTGGGAAGCTCCTCCAAAAGCCTGCTGTTCGGGCAGCGCTTTCCTGAGCGGTATTTCAACGTCGGCATTGCCGAAATGAATATGGTGGCCATGGCGGCGGGCTTTGCCGCCCAGGGCATGATCCCCTTTGTGAACACATTCTCGGTCTTTATGTCCACCCGCGGCGCAGACCCCATGCAGAGCCTCATCTGCTATGATGCTTTAAACGTCAAGCTGGCCGGCACCTATTGCGGCTTGTCCGATTCTTACGACGGCGCGAGCCATCACGCCATCACCGACCTTGCGTTTGTATGCGCGCTGCCCAACATGACCGTGCTGTCCCCCTGCGACGCCGTGCAGGCCGGATGGGCCGTGCGTGAGGCGGCGCGGCTTAAAGGGCCCGTGTATCTGCGCCTAAGCCGCGCGGAAGCGGCGAATATCTATCCCGAAGGCACGGCCTTTACAGCGGGCCGCGGCGTACTTTTGCGGGAGGGAACAGATGTGACCATCGTGGCCACGGGCACGCTTGTCAAGGCCGCGCTGGATGCGGCCGGCACCCTGCTTGAATCCGGCTTGTCGGCGGATGTGATCGACATGCACACCATCCGGCCCCTGGATGAAAGCCTCCTTCTTAAAAGCGCCCAAAAGACGGGAAAAGTCGTCGTAGCGCAGGAGCACAGCATCCACGGCGGGCTGTGCGGCCTTGTGCAGTCCTGCCTTGGCAGGCACTTTCCGGTGCCTGTACGGGCGGTGGGCGTGGAGGATTTTGCCGAATCCGGCGACTACCGGGCGCTTTTGGGCAAATACGGGCTGGATGCCGATTCGCTTGTGCGCTCATGCAAAGAAATCATACGGACCCATGGCGGGCGGAAATAATGCCAATTCAAAAGAAGTCTTTTCCCTTATGGCTGCGCAACTGGCAAACGCGGCAAAAACAAGTGATGCAAAAGAAGCTGCGCTATAGATTCTGACCGGACAATATGAAGAAAGCATAAAGGGATTCGATGCGATACAGGCCGGGGCTTTGGAAATGGCCGATGTGATGACCTGCGGCCTTATCCGGCAATTCTGCCTGTAAAATCAGGGGGCTTCATGCCGGAGATTTTTCCGGCGCGAAGCCCCCTGATTTTTTTCATCCCTCCATCGGCACCCGCGCCGCCTGGTACAGCTTCGCGTAAGCGCCGCCCTTTTGTAGAAGAGCGGAGTGAGTGCCTTCCTCCGCCACCTGCTGATCCTCCAGCACAACGATCCTTTTGGCGTTTTGAATGGTGGACAGGCGGTGGGCAATGATGAACGTGGTGCGGTTTGCCATCAGCCGCTCCAGGGAATCCTGCACCATCCGTTCGCTTTCGTTGTCCAGGGCGCTGGTAGCCTCATCCAGGATCAAAACCGGCGGGTTCTTCAAAAACACCCTGGCAATGCTGATCCTCTGCTTCTGGCCGCCCGACAGCTTCACGCCCCGGCTGCCGATATCGGTATCGTAACCGTCCGGCAATTTTTCAATAAAATCGTGGGCGTTGGCCTGCTTCGCCGCCTCCACCACCTCTTCCATGGCGGCATCCGGCTTGCCGTAGCGGATATTCTCCAGCACGGTCCCGGAAAACAGGTATACGTCCTGCTGCACGACGCCGATGCTCCGGCGCAGGTCCTTCAGGCGGATACTCCTCACATCCACCCCATCCAGCAGCACCCTGCCCTCCGTGACATCATAAAAGCGGGGGATCAGCGAGCAGAGCGTGGTTTTCCCCACGCCGGAAGAGCCCACCACCGCGACGGATTCGCCGGCCCCGGCGGCCAGGGAAAAATCCTTCAATACCGGCTCCTGGCCTTGCTGATAGCCAAAGGTGACATTTTCAAAGGTGACCCGCCCCTGTACATCGTTTAAGGAAACGGCATCCGCCTGATCGCAGATGTCCGGCGCTGTTTCCAGCACTTCCATAAACCTCGCAAAGCCCGTGCTCCCCTCCTGATAGAGCCTGATAAAGTTCAGCATCGTGTGAATGGGTTCGTTCAGGCTTCCGATATACAGCGTAAAGGCCAGCAGGTCCGCCAGGTCCATGGTGCCCTTCATGATGCAAATGCCCCCGAATACCAATATGACCAAGGTAAAGCAGTGGGGAAAGCTGGACATCACATCATAGAAGAAGGCCTCGTTTTTGTATACATCCTTCCGGCAGTTAAGGAAGCGGTGGTTCTCCTGGTCAAACTTTGCCTGCTCGATCCCCTCATTGGTAAAGGACTGCACCACCCTGATCCCGGAAAGGGAGTCTTCCACCTGGGCGTTCACATCGGCGATGCGCTCCCGGCTGCGCTTGTAGGCAGCCTTCATCTTTGGATTGAAGTACAGCGCATGCAGCACCATCAGGGGCAAAAGCGTGAAGGCGGCAATCGTCAGGGGAACGTTGATGTGAAGGAGCACCGCAAAAGAACCCGCAAACTTGATCAGGAACATCAGTATGTCTTCCGGGCCGTGGTGGTACAGCTCCGTCATGGACAGCACATCACCTGACAGGATGGACATCAGCCGCCCGATCTTTTGCTCATCATAGAAGCGGAAGGACAGCTTTTGATAGTGGGCGAACAGCTCAGCCCGCATCACCGTTTCCATCTTGGCGCCCATCACATGGCCCTGGCTGCAATACACCATGTTGCACACGGTCAAAAGCAGGATCAGCGCCAGCATCAGGCCGCCGGCCAAAAGAATCCGGGTCAGCGCATCCGCGGAGACGTCAGTCAGGACTTGTTTTGTGATATATCGGGAAACGAGGGGGATGGCCAGCGTCACGCCCGCCGATACAAGGGCGCAGCCCATATCCAGGGTGAATATCTTCACGTGGGGACGGTAGTAGGAAAGAAACTTTCGAAAACGTGGATTCATGCATTCTCCTCTTTCTGTTTGCCATAACGGCTTTCATGCGGCCTGCCGTTTCAAAAAGGCACACAAAAAAGCACCTCTGCAAAATCAGAAGTGCTTGCACAAACAAAGGGCGAATGCATCCGCCTGCTTTACAAGGCTATATTGACCGATGGCACGGGCAATACGGCTTCCGATTCTGCATGATGCTCGATCTGGCTGTCATACTGCCACCTCCTTTTCAAACTGGAATCAGTATATACCACTTCCTTCCGCCTGTCAAGCGTGGAATTGCCTTGATGATTACACTGCCGAAAGGCCCGCCGATTCCATCACAGCCGTTCCAGCTCCGCGGGCGACAATTTCGACACCACCGGCTTTCCATCCTTGTCCAGCATCACCGTCAGGCCGCCGGCATAGCCGGATTGGCGGAAGATATAGTTGACACCGGTTTCCTTGTCCACCCAGATCTCCATGGCATTGAAGGTCCCCTGGGAATAGATTTTCACAAAGCGCTTGTCGTACATAAGCCCATCCCCTTCCCCATTCAAATTCCATATGGACAGTTCGCCATACCGGCTTCATATCCTGCCCCTTACGGCGGAACACCACGGTTTACAACCCGAAAACCCGCATTTGCTGTTTCTTTCTTCACCCATCACGCACAGCAAAAAAACAATTGCCGTCTTGACAGGGTGAAGCTTTTCAAATACCATGTATTTCATACCAAAATAATATGAATTACTTCAAGCGCTACGATACCCGCACCGGGCCAAAAGGCCGAAGCCGCGCAATCGACCGGGCACCAAAAAGCATTTTGAAATTGGGAGTGTTGGAAAATGGACATCACCACTTGCTGTATTCACGGCAGCCGGAAGAAGTACGACAGCGCGGGGGCCGTCAGCGTACCCATCTTCCAGTCTGCCACCTTTGCCCATCCCGGCGTAGGCCAAAGCACCGGCTTTGATTATTCCAGGCAGCAGAACCCCACCAGGGAGCATCTGGAGCAAACGCTTTGCGCCCTGGAGGAAGGTACGGACGCATTGGCCTTTTCCACCGGCATGGCAGCCGTCACAGCGCTCATGGAGCTGTTTTCCCCCGGCGACCACATCATCGCTTCGGATGACCTGTATGGCGGGTCCAACCGCCTGTTTGAATACATATCCAGGAAAAATGGCCTGTCTTTCAGCTTTGCGGATACCACGGCCATCACAAACATACTTCCCCTGATTACAAAAGGCACGAAGGCGCTGTTTATTGAAACGCCCTCCAACCCCATGATGCTGGTCACGGATATCGCGGCCGCGGCGGATATCTGCCG
>JAEWWY010000217.1 GCA_023458835.1 Bacillota bacterium | reverse complement strand
GATATATATATGGATAATTCGACGTGTATAGTATTATACAGCGAATTTTCAAAAAAGCAATAGCATTTTTCATGGTTTCTTTTCTTTTTTATGATGGTTTCGTAATGTTCTGCCGATTTTTTCGGCTCTACACTCACATTCATATATAGCGGCATAAAACTGTGGGAATCCATTATACTTCACCCCTCAAAATCGCGCATTGACGATTTTTTGATTCTGCTGAAGTTATCCCCCTTTTTAATGCTTCCATATGTTTATACCAATTCTATACCTTACCGAATCACAACTTTGGATCTTTATGTACATTAGCAACCGATGTTACACAATATCAAAAACCCCCCTGTTGCCCGCGAAGCAAAAGGGGGGTTTTAATACAGAGGATATGGATATGGCTTTCACTGCCGTCAGGAATGAAAATCCCTTTGCCTGCAAAGGTCAAAGCTTCTTCTTCAAATGAGGCAGATACAAGCTGAAGGCCATGCCGAGTGCAACTCCGGCAGCACCCTGCAAAAGATTGAAAGGGACGGAGCCAACAGCGGTGCCCCAGCCATAAACCAGCGACTCAAACAATAGATAACCGCCGACCATGATGCATTCCGCGGCCGCGAATACACCCAAATTGCTGGTGTGCCTGCCGGGGATGGCAAGCCGGGCCGCCAACAGCCCCATGGCGGCTTTGATCATAAAGGTTGGTACGATATAAATAGGAAATCCTGCCAACAGATCAGCCAAAGCGGAACCTACCCCAGCAATCAGGGCAGCATAATTGCCCATCAGCATGGACGACAGAAAAATCACGCCATCTCCCAAATGGACATACCCATTTTGCATAAATGGGACTGGCAGCTTAGTCAGCCAGGTAGCCAACAGCACCAGCGATGCCAGCAAGCCGCCCAAGGCCAATTGTTTAACGCGCTGATCCCGCATAAAGCAGCTTCCTTCCTACAATAAGCGCAATTGCTCCTCAAGGGTTAAAAGATGGCCCTTCTCCTCCTGGGCTATGGTCAGGAACATATCCCTGGCCTCCGGCTTTTCGCAGGAGGATGCAAACTCCCCATAGCAGCGTACGGCCGTCTCCTCACTGTCCCTGGCAAAGGCCAGCAGGGAATGCAAGCTGCTCAAAGCTCCCTCCCGCTGCGCTTGCATCAAACCGCCTGGGAAAAGAACCTGGGCCGCATAGGACTTCAAAAGCAATTGCTGCTCCTGATCGGTAATCTCAGAGGAGCACTTGCCCAGCCGGGAAAAATTCGCCAAGTGCTTTTTCTCATCGTTATGAAGCCGTTGAAGCAATAATTGGATGGCGGGGTCATGACTTAGCATCATGCCCCGCTCATAAACGCGTATGGCCCGCCGCTCCATTTCACAGGCGAGGAACAGCGCTTCCTGCTCACTTTTTATCTGCAAGGATCCCATTCCACTGCACATGTTTTGCACAAGCACCTCCTGTTTTCCACATACTTATCCACAGAAAGGGAGCTTTTATTCCGGCGGCGCGGATGTATCCCGGAAAGCGTCCGGGGTTTTCCACATGTTATGCCTTCTGCTCTTCCAAATAGGCGTTAAGCTGATCCACCAGTTCATCCACATTGCTGCCATGCACCGCACAGGCCTCCTCCAGGCTTTCCCCGGCGGAAGCAGGGCATCCCAGGCAATGCATGCCGAACTCCATCAAAATGCGGGCGGTGCCGCGGTGTATGCGAAGTACTTCGCCAATGGTCATTTCTTTGCTGATATCCATGGTCATTCCTCACTTTTTATTTCATCGGCCGCCTTGACGTCCGCTGCATTTATCTTACCCCAAAGCTCAGGGGATGTCAATGAAAGAAGGGGAGATGGTGGGGCTGCACCCTACCGTTTGGGTACAATCTCCAGCCAGTACCCGTCAGGGTCAGAGATGAAATAAATGCCCATTCCTTTGTTTTCAAAGCAGATGCAGCCCATTTTTTCATGAAGCGCATGGGCGCCTTCCATATCCTCAGTCATAAAAGCCAGGTGAAATTCCGCCTCACCCAGGTCATAGGGGGCGGTGCGGTCACGGAGCCAGGTCAGCTCCAACTGGAACTGCCCCTGGTCATCTGTCATAAAAACCAGCTTGAAGGAGCCGTCGGAGGCCGTTTTTTCCCGCACAATATGCAGGCCAAGGGCCTCCTCATAGAACTTTATGCTCTTTTGAAGGTCCAGCACGTTGAAATTCTGGGGTGCAAAATGGAATGCCATGGTATTATCACCCCTCCTTTATTGGTCGTCCAGAGATACGGGAAGGGCGGTATCCGCAAAAGGATCATTCTGATTATAGGCTTCCAGGGTTACCTGGGAAGATGGCGTAATTTCTTCCTCTGAAGACGCTCCTCCTGCCTCCGGCTTTCTTTTCTCCTCTTTCTTTTCCGCAGGCGGCTCCACAATATGGAGGAAGATGGACGTTTCAGAGAAGGTGATCTGCGCGTATTCACCGGGCTTTGTCATGGCCACCACTTCGGTCGCCTTGTTCCTTACACGGCGGGCAAAGTCAATGGCTACCTCACTGCGCCCCTGCCAGTGCATGGGCAGGAACAGCCGCGGCTTCACGGAAAGAATGAACTGGTTGGCCCCGGCATCAAACATGGCACCCATTCTGGGATCCACCGGGAACATGCACAGATCGATGCGCTGCCCGATCAGCGGTTTTATCGCTTCCTCAAAAGCCTTTTCCGCCGCCTCTATCTCCCGCAGCGTGCTTTCCTCCCGCCAGTGCCAAAGGTTCAAATCCCCTGCGTGGAAGATGCGCAGCCCGCCAATATCCACCAGATAGGAAACGCCCATATCCGTGGAGCCATAGGCCGTGACGCGGACATTGGGCGCCAGAAGCAGGCTATCCCCGGACGCCAGCCTTTTTCCGCGGATGCCGATTGGCGTATCGCTGGCCACGATGTAGGTAATGGGGTTTCCCTCCAGCCATGTATAAATCACCTGATCCAGATGATCGGGATGGGCGTGGGTGACAAACACAAACACCTGGGAAAACGCCTTGAAGCTATCCGCTGTCAGCCGGGCGGCAGGGGCGAGCTCCCTGTTTTCCCCCTCCCAATAATCAAATACCAGCAGCGTGCTATCCACCTGAACGGAAAAGCCGCTGTGATGATGATATGTTACCGATGCATGCAGCTCCATGCACGCGCCTCCTCTCTTGTACAGCCTTTTCACTATTCTGGCACAACTCGCCCCAACTGTCAAGAAAAGCCGCCAAAATTGTCATTTTGAAACCCCTTCAACAGTAAAAAGCTGTAATAATTCGCCCTTAATCCCCACTTTTCACACTTATTCAAAACAATCCGGCAAAATTTTTCCCTGCGCGGAAGGCATGTCAAGGCCCAGCGACCGCATCAGCGTAGGGGCAATATCCTCCATCCGGGCATGCTGAAGGGTCTTCCCTTTCCTGATGCCCGGCCCTGTCAGCATGAACAGGCACTGAGCAGCGGGGTGCGCAGGCCCAAAGCCATGGGTAGCCTTTGCACGCTTTTCCGTGGCCAAATCATCCACAAACACCACACCCGGCGCAGCCTCCACCGCCAGGCGGATGCTTTGACCCGCGCCCATCTCCCGAAGCTCCCTATTTCCATATACCCTTGAAATGCCCAAGCTGCTCTTATTCTCCTCCAAAAACAGGAG
The DNA here is from genome assembly GCA_023458835.1 of Bacillota bacterium. Taxonomy (GTDB): domain Bacteria; phylum Bacillota; class Clostridia; order Christensenellales; family Aristaeellaceae; genus JAEWAH01. Next base: position 759 of record JAEWWY010000217.1, on the reverse strand, counting down.
AAGCCGGTCCATATTTTCTACCGGGCCATCGATCAGGTGAAGGTACGCGCCCATACCGGTAGACTGGGCGCGGCAGATATCCAAAAGCCCCGCCTTTTTCAGCGATTCATCCAGCGATATGGAATGGCTCACATCCCACAGGCCATGATCGCTGACCAGTGCCACAACTGTATCCCCATATCGACGCCGCCTGTCCAGGGCGGTTAAAAGCTTCCCCACCCGCCGGTCCAGCCGCCGGATAGACTCCTTTGCCTCCGGGCTGGCTGCACCGTATAGATGGCGCATTTCATCGCAATCTACCAGATGCAGGCTTAAAAAGTCCGGCGGTCGTGTCAGAAAAAGCAATTTTTCCGCCAGCAGCGTAGCATAGTCGTCCAGATCCGGCTGATGAATGCTTTTGCGCTGCCGGCCGTAGCGCGCTTCCATGGCCACTATCCATAGAGCGCTGCCATAACGCAGCATTTTCAAGGTTTGATTTTCCCCTGGATGGGCCAGGACTTCGGGAAAATTCCAATGAATGTGGGGGCTCTTGCCCGTTATGGGCCAGAGGATGGAAGCTGTTTTGCCGCCTTTTTCATGGATAAGCCCATGTATCGTGGGCCGCTTTATCTGTGAGGCTTCCCAGTACCAGGGCCTGTCTGCGGGCGCAAGGCCGGGAGAAAAGGGCTGGTTATGAGCGATTCCATGCGCCTGCGGCAGACAGCCCGTAAGGATGGTGGCATGCACGGGATAGGTGAGTGCGGGATAGACGGTCTGAAC
>JAEWWY010000216.1 GCA_023458835.1 Bacillota bacterium | reverse complement strand
ATGTGGCGCTCAAGGTACAGGGCAGCCGCGTGCATATCCCCAAAATAGACGGGTATGCGATCGTGGAACTGAAATAGGGGAGAACAACAATCGGGGGATGGTGCAAATGCATCATCCCCCGATTGTTCAGACCATCAACAAACCCCTGGGAGGTATCGGAGGGCCGAAGTCCTCCGATTGCAGATCGAAAATCAGCGACATGTGCGGTGATTTTCGCAGGAATTTCGAAGAAATTCCTACCTTGCCCGAGCAAACGGCCGTAAAAACCGTAGGTTTTTACAGTGCGGCGAGGGAAAAAGCTCAACAAAGTGGCTTTGCCACTTTGTTGACACGCTGAGGCCCCCTTCCAACCCGAAGGGGGCCTGTTGTTTTGGATCAGTTCAATGCCCTTTCAGCTTGCGCCACTCATTGCGCAATATGGCGTACAGCTCCACATCCACAAAGCGGGATTTGTTGTACAGCCGTTCCTTCAAGGTGCCTTCCCGGCGCATGCCCACATGCTCCATCACCCGGCCGCTGGCCGGATTGTCGCACTCGTGCTGGGCCTCGATACGGTTGAGGTTCAGCGCTTCAAAGCCAAAGCGCAAAATCTCGCCAAGCGCCTCCGTCATAATGCCCTGGTTCCAATAGCTTCTGGACAAGCTGTAGCCTACCTCGGCGGAGCGGTTTTCACTGCTCACCCACATAAAGCCGATGGTGCCGATCACCTTTCCCGTTTCCTTCAGCGTTATGCAGAAGCTGCTGGGCGTGCCGGAGCGGTACTGGCGCAGCACGTAGCGGATGTAGGCCCTTGTCTGATGAATGTTTTGATGGGCTTCCCACAGCACATGCCGTGCCACCTGGGGGTCGCAGGAATATTCGTAAATATCACGGGCATCGCTCATGCGCATGGCGCGCAGGATCAGCCTGTTCGTGGTAAGTTCCGGCAAGCGGGTAAAGACGCTGTCAAAAAGCTGCATGATATTTTCAAGCCCTTCCGGCACTTCTTTTGTTTTGATCAAGTGAAATACGCTCCCGCAGCCAGATTCCGCAGCATAACCAGCGGCCCGCCAAAGGGCACGCGCGGCTTCACATAAGTGGCCGCACCCCAGAAAAGCACCACCAGGCCAATGATCAAAAGAAGGATCATCGCCACAAGAAAAAGAGAATTGCCGCGCCGTTTGTCCATCACCGGGCCCCCCTTCATGGTCAACTACAGCGTTCCCGGCTTGCTGCCTAGAAATTCCTTCAATCAAGGGATGCACAATCCCGTATCATTCGTTATTTCTATGAAACAACCTTTTCATCCATGCAGGCGGTGAAAAGCCATTAAAATTCCCAGGGCCGTCTTGGCATCGCGGAGCTCTCCCGCCATCACCTGGTCCACCGCTTCCTTTAAGGGGATGCGCTTGATCAAAAGGAATTCATCCGCATCCGCGTGGGCCTCGTGCTGGCTCAGCTCCGTAGCCAGGTACAGGGCGATGCGCTCCGTGCAAAAGCCCGGCGTCGTATCCGCCCGGGTCAACAGCTCCCAGCGGCCGGCCCGGAGCCCCGTTTCCTCCTCCAGCTCCCGGACGGCGCAATGGAAAGGATCTTCCCCCGCAAAGTCCAGCTTTCCGGCGGGGATCTCCCAGGTCATCCGGTCGACGGCCACCCTGTGCTGGCGCACCAGCGTCACGCATTCATCCTGATCCACCGGCACGATGGCGGCGGCGCCCAGGTGCTTCACCACCTCCCGAAACGCTTCCCTGCCGTCGGGCAGCCTCACCTGCCAGTGCTCTACGGATATGATTTTGCCATCGTATGCAACCTTCGTTTGGAAAGGGGTCTCCCGCAATGTTTCATCCCCCATGCCAGATGCCTCCCCGGACGCGGAATCTTTTGCGCCGTATACCTATCGATATTCGCCAGAGGATACGGCAATCCTGCCTGGCACCTTCCGCCGCAACATTTTCCAACATCCTTTGAATTGACAATGCGGCGGAAGAATACTACAATCGTATACATGGCCCACCATAATGAGGAGGGATTTCACCCATGAAAAAGAATCTCAATCACACCTTTGGCCACCGCATACTATCCCTGATGATGGTTTTGCTCATGGCCTTCCCATGGGTGTCATCACCCGCCCTGGCCGCTTCCGACTGGAGCAAGCTTCAGATTTCAGTATCCTGGACGGATAGCAGCGGGAGTGTACAGCAATCGGGCTCGGCCTCTCCCGTAAACTGGGCGGAGGGCGATGTCTTTTGGCTTACGTTGCCCGGCGGCTCGCCGCTGAATTCCCTGAGCCTAAACATCAGTCACCCGAATCACGATGGTTATACTTTTGCCCCCGGCAACGGCGAACCCTTGGGAGATATATCGGACGCCAAGGATCTAACAAGTGCCGCAGTATATATCAACGCGTTTGATGGGGGTCCAAACCCGGTTAATACTTCTCCCATTCTACTGTATATTTCCACAGGAGCCGCTCCTAAAGAGCCGAAGCCAGTCGAACCTGCAACCATCATCATTGAATACCAAAAGGATGGCCAGTATCTTAGCGAGTCTTCCGAAACCATCCAGCCAAACACCTATGACTATCCCATCGAGGCAGACCTGAGCCGTACTCCCGCAGGCTATCAGCTTACGGGTGACTCCACCGTTTATGTTTCTGTCGGTGCAGACGGCAAAGCCTCGCCTGAAAGAGTCATCTTCAACTTTACGGCGATCCCAGCCGGTCCTGCAACCATCATCATCGAATACCAAAAGGATGGCCAGTATCTTAGCGAGTCTTCCGAAACCATCCAGCCAAACACCTATGACTATCCCATC
>JAEWWY010000215.1 GCA_023458835.1 Bacillota bacterium | reverse complement strand
GTTCAGATCCTTGTAATAGAAAACGCTCAGGGGCAGGTATTCCTTTGCAACCCTCTGGCACTCCTTGTCTGCGTGGTAGAACTCCCCGCCCTTGCTATTATAGTACAGCTTGGTTTTGGGGCCGGGCGTGGCCGCAGGCTTAGGGGTGGGGGTAGAGGGGGTGTTGTCGCCTTGTTCGCTGCCCGCTTCTCCGGGTGCGGGGGTTTCCTCCACCGGCGCATTGCTCCTGATGGATTCGGGATCTACGTACCACTGGTTGTTGACCTTGAGCATGATGATCTGGAAACGGATTTTTACCGGAGCACGGCCATTGCGCTTGTCGATGGTGGCTGTCAGGGTGGCTGTTCTGGAAGAATCGGCATCGGAGTTGGAAATCTTTTCGTATTGGTAATCCTTGGGAAGCCTGTTGGCCAGGAGCAGGAAGAGCTGTGCCTCCGGCTTTTCCTGGCTTGCCTTCCAGGAAGGGGACACCAGGCTCAGCATATTGGCAGGCTGATTTGCAATCCAATAGTTAAAGAATTGGGCAAGCGTTTGCCATGCGGCACTGCTTTCGCCGGAATCCGGCGCTGAGGTGGGCACAGGGTCGGGGGTCGGTGCAGTACTGTTGCCGCCCATCTGCACCATGCCTTCCGGAGAGTTGGCAGGCGCGGCATTGGACTGCTGCTGATTGGAAACGTTCGCACCATTGCCGCCCCGGGCAGAGGTAGTCGTATCCCTGGGCGTGCTGCCGGTGATCAGTGATACGATGCAGACAAGAATCAGCGCGCCGTACACCAGCGTCAATGTCGCCCTGGCGCTGGGAACAAAGGCCCCCTGCATCCACATGGCGATCAGGGCCAGCACCCCGAGGCCGGCAAACGCAATCTTCAAAAACGGGGCGGCGATGAGCAGCGTCAGCACAAACAGGATCGGCAGCACAGCCAGCAGAAGAATTTGCAGCAGGCCGTCTCCCCGGCGGGGTTTTGAACGAACGGCATATTCCTGGGGCACGGGCTGCGGGGGATAGGGCTGCTGCTGGGGATAGTACGGCATGGGCTGCTGCATGGGCATGGCCGCCTGCATAGCCATCGGCTTCATCGCAGGTTGCCTCGGCGCATATCCGGGCGGCGGCGTAAAGCTGGCCGGCGGAGTGGCATAGGCAGGCTGCTGCGGCATATAGGCAGCGGCCTGAGGCGCCATCCCGCCGGGGTTTGCATATCCCGGCATTGCCGGCGGCGTATACGGACCCTGGGGCGCAGGGCCTGCCGGCGGGTAAGCGGGCCCGGCGGGCGCGGCTTGCTTTTTCGGCGCGGGCCGCTTTTGCATGCCGTACGTTGGGGCGGTGGAATATCTGCTACGGTTGGTCATCCTTCATTCCTCTGCCTTTCTGTGGAAACATCTGCCTACGGCAGACGCGAGGAGATAAAAAACCTTCGAACTATATCTTTCGTATTTTTGACTTTTCGCTTTAGTATAACACATATTGCGCCTCTGTAAACACCATAATAAAGAAATGAAGTAAAAAAGACGCAGAATAGAAGTAAAATTGCGGCGAATTTTATGGAAAAAGCGCGGGAACATAAAGGCTTGCTCCTCTTCAAAAAACGCATAACAAGCCCTGTTTTTATCCCATAAATAGATATATATATGTAAAAAATAAAAAGGCCGCCGCGCAAAGCTTGCGGGCGGCCTGATGGGAGGCTTTACTTTTTCGGTTTGACCCGGATCCAGATTTCCGACCAGCATCTGTCATTTTCGCCGTAATATAGCTCCATATCGAAGCCTTCCACCTGCTCGTAGGGCGCGTTGGGAAGCCACTCGGTATAGATACGGCGGTTCAGCGCCTGGACCGCCTTTGCCGTATCATCAATGCGGTACAAATCGCTTTTGAAAACGGCCCAGGTGGCGGCTGGAACGATTGCTTTTTCAAACCCCTCGGTGCGGCTGCCTTCCGTTTGAAAAGCAAAGATCATATAAGGGAATGTGGAACCGCCTGCTCCCCGGTAGCTGCAGATGGCATGGATGTTGCACAGGCCGTTTTCATTGGGGTGGCCCGCGGGGATGGAAGCCGCCAGCCTGTCAAAACGTCCGTCATCCATCACTTCCTGCCAGAAGCGTGGGATCGCCTGGAAATTTTCCTGGTTTTCGGTGGAAAAGACGCCTTCGATGCCATATATGGCAAAGGCATCCCTGGTTTGAATCCTGTAGTCCATGGGTACATCCCCCTTAAGTGTCAGTAGAAAAGAAATGCGGGGATAGGCCTTCAAGTGGACCCCTTCGCTGCGCGCCGCGGAAGGGGAGACGCCGTGCATGACACCGAACGCCCGGGCGAAGGCTTCCGGGGAATCGTAGCCATATTTGAGCGCCAGGTCAATGATTTTGATGTCGCTGTGGGTCAGTTCAAAGGCTGCCATCGTCAGCCGGCGCCTGCGGATATACTCCGATAGGGACACGTCTACCACAATGGAAAAGAATCTTTGCAGCCCCGACAGCGATTGGCAGGCAAGCCTGGCCACCTGAAGGAGGTCGACTTCTCCCTGCAGGTTTTCCTCAATATAGTCCAGCGCCCGGTTCATTCTCTCAAGCCATCCCATACGCTTCCTCCTCTCCGGGGGCAGTATAGCAAAAGGCGCGATGGCATGCCTTGCATTTCGCGCCTTTTTTGGCTAGGGGTTTGCTGATTTATTCGGATAGGTGGCATACGCTGCCGCGCTCTATCAGGTCCACCGGCACCTCCACCCATTGGGGCTTTGTATCCGGCTCCTTGAGCAGGCTGTATAATCGCGTCATCGCCTGCTCACCCAGCAGGAGGGGGTGCACCTCCACGGTTGTCAAGGGCGGGGTGGTATAGGCGGAAACGGCGGCATTGTTGAAGCTGATGATGGATACATCCTCCGGCACGCGCCGGCCTGCCTTTTGCAGCGCGCCCATCAGCCAGATGGCCAGAGCGTCGTCCTGGGCCACTACCGCGGTGGGACCATTGGGCGACAGCAGGGGGGCGGGCAATAGATCCCCACCCGCGATCAGCGGATTGGGCAAAAATATTTCCCGGGAAACGGGCAGGCCCGCATCGCGGAGGGCGGCTTCAAAGCCCGCTTGCCTTTTTACGGTAACGCTGAGGGAATCATCCGCCCCCAGGTAGCAAATGCGCCGGTGGCCATGATGGATCAGGTATTCTGTAACCATCCGGCCGGCCTTTTCATTGTCGCTGTCCACGCGGTGGTAGTTTTCGCCATGATGCGGATGGCCAATAACCACAAAGGGGAAACTATGCCGGTGAAGAAGCTCCGCCACCGGGTCATCCTGCAGGGTGGAAAGGAGGATCATGCCTTCGATCATGCCGGAGAACATCATTTCCCGCACCACGCGCCCATTCTCCTCCTGGCTGGCGCTGGTTCCCAGCAGCAGGTGCAGGCCGCAGCGGGCGGCTGCCGTGCCGATGCCCCGGAGCGCTTCCGCAAAAAAGGGATGCTTCATGGATTCCTCGGCGCTCAGGGCGGAGAACACCCCTACGGCATTGGTGGTGCGGTTCACCAGCGAACGGGCCAGAAGGTTGGGCCGGTAGTTCATTTCTTCCATAATGGCCCGCACTTTCCGCTGCGTTTCATCACTGATGCGGTTGCTGCCGGAAATGACACGGCTCACCGTGGAAGGGGAGACGCCCGCTCGCCTGGCAATATCCTTGATGGTGCTCTTCATGGCGGCAACATGCTCCTTTCCGGCGCATAACCTGATTCATACATGGCTGTGAATGGCTTCATTATGCCAAGGGCGCATTCCCTTGTCAAGAAAAACAGGCACTTGCGGCTGTGCTTTCCGGGGGAAGATGTCAAACAAGGGCAAAACGAATGGAAAAACAGAAACTTTCTCTTGACATGTAATGGTCCCGTTAGTATACTAGAATAGCTGTTTTGTGGTATTTTGCGCCGCTTAACACGGTGCGCGTCACAGATACAAGACTTTTGTAAAACAAGGAGTGTTGTTCCATGTTTCGTACTTACCAGCCGAAAAAGCGCCAGCGCAGCAAGGTGCACGGCTTCCGCTCCCGGATGTCCACCAAAAACGGCCGCCGTGTCCTGGCTGCCCGCCGCCGCCGTGGCCGCAAGGTTCTGACTGTTTGACAGGATGGTGGAAACAAAAGTCTGCATGGCTTAGCCCGCCCCGTTGCTTGCCACCGTGCGCATTGGGTACGGGCTTTTCCAGTATGAAAGGGCATTTTGGCGATCAGTATTGATGCGGCTTTGCCGCGGGTTGCTTTGATCCGCCTGAAACGAAGGGTTTTGCTTGCAGCGTACATACCGCCTTAAGAAAAACAAACAGTTCCAGTACGTGTACCGGCGGGGGAAAAGCACGGCCTGCAAGGATATCGTGCTTCTGCATGCCAGGGGTGCCGGGCTGAAGGTGGGCTTTTCCATCAGCAGGAAGATCGGCAACGCCGTGGTCCGCAATCGTGTGAAAAGGCGTTTGCGGGAATGCTTCCGTTCGTATCTGCACTTGGTCAAGCCAGGCTGGTATGTGGTGGTAGCCCGGCCGGGGGCCGCCCAGGCGGCGTACCGGGACCTGGAAAAAGGGGTGGCTTACCTTTTGAAAAAGCAGAGCCTGCTCAGGGAAGGGAACGCGCCCAAATGAAACGCCTGCTTCTGGCTATGATCCGCTTTTACAAGCGGAACATCAGCCCGCATCTGCCTGATGCCTGCCGGTTTCAGCCCACCTGTTCCCAGTATGCCATGACCGCCATCGAGCGCTTCGGAGCGCTGAAGGGCGGATGGATGGCGTTTAAGCGGATTATGCGGTGTAATCCCTTTCACAAGGGTGGGTACGATCCCGTGCCGGAAGACACAAACGCAACAATTAGGAGGGAATAACCCACATGTTTCCATTCCTGAACGAACCCCTGAAGGCGATATTGCTTGGCATATATTCCATTGTCGGCAATTACGGCTGGTCCATCGTCCTCTTTACGCTTTTGATCCGCGCGCTTTTGATGCCGCTGGATGCCAAAAGCCGCAAGAGCATGCGCAAGACGCAGAAGCTTCAGCCCCAAATCGCGGCGCTTCAGAAAAAGTACAAGAACGATAAGGAAAAGCTCAATCAAAAGACGATGGAGCTTTACCGCAAGGAGCATGTGAGCCCCCTTTCAGGATGCCTGCCCATGCTGCTTTCCCTGCCTATCCTCTTTGGAATGTTTGGCGCCATGAATATACTGGCCCACGAGCAAGTCGCCGGTCATGTGTTTACCTATCTTGAGGGGAAGCAGCCGGTGTATGAAGGCTGGCTGTGGGTGAAGAACATCTGGATGCCCGACAGTCCCTTTGCCCCTTTGGTTCCGGACGCGAACATTATCGGGCAGGTAACACCCGAAAATTGGCAGTCCGTATATAACAACTTGAATGAAACGCAAAAGGCTGCCATTGATACGTTCAACCAAAGCCTTAGCGAAGATCAAAGAATTACCTTTGACTTCTCCAAAGATGGCACGAAGACAACGGTTGGAAAAATCATGAGTGTGCTGAATACTTCTGTGCCGCTGTACGCCGAAAAGACGATCAAGGTGCCCGGCTGGCAGAACATCAACCTGTTCATCGTCCAGCTCTCCATCTTTGTATTCTACAATGGTTTCTTCCTGCTGCCGCTTTTAGCGGCGGTGTCTCAGTTCATGATGAGTTCATCCATGCCCCAGACGCCTGCTCAGGATGGGAAGCCAGGCACAGCGGGCTTTATGAAATGGTTCTTCCCCATTTTTTCCCTTTTCATCTGCTTCAGCTCCAACGCAGGTTTTGCGCTGTACTGGGTCACGGCCAACCTGATTGCCGGGGCGCAAAACGTGCTGCTCAACAAGTACTTTGACGCGCAGGAAAAGAAGGCTGCCGCCGTGGGAGAGGGGACTGTGAAATGAAAACGTACGAATCATCGGCAAAAACCATTGAGGAGGCCATATCCGCCGGCCTGGAGCATTTGGGTGTATCCATCGGCGAGGTCACCATCGACATTCTGGAGGAAGGCAGCAAGGGCCTGTTTGGCTTGTTTGGAAGCCGACTGGCCAAAGTGCGCCTGACCCTCAAGGAGCAGGAAGAAGAAGAATCCATTTGGAACGCGCTGTCTCGTGACACCGGGAAGCCTGCCAGGGAAGCAAAACCCAGGGAGGAAAACGTCAGGAAGGAACAGCAAAGGCGTGAAGCGCCCAGGAAAGAAGACGCCGTAAAGAGCGAAACCAGGCGGGAAGAGCCGAAAAAAGAAGCGGCTTCCGAGAAAAAGCCCCCGGCCAAAGCGCCTCAGAAGGAAAGCCAGATTCAAAACCGGGAAAGCCGGCCGGCAGCGGCAAAGCCTGCCGCTGTGCCCCAGGAGCCGGCGGTTCCGGCGCCCCAGGCCGACCCCGCTTCCCCCGAGGGCCGTGCCCAGCAGTTCCTGCAAACGCTGACCACCTTGATGGACGTGGGCGTCAGCGTAGCCGTATCCCGGGATGCGGAAGGCAACGTGCTGGTGAACATGCAGGGCGATACCCTGGGCATATTGATCGGCCGCCGGGGCGAAACGCTGGATGCGTTGCAGTATCTGACCAGCCTGATGGTGAACAAGGGGGCCGAGCAGTACATCCGCGTGACGCTGGATACGGAAAACTACCGCGCCAAGCGGGAGGAAGCCTTGACTCGCCTGGCCAACCGCATGGCCAACCGGGCCGTCAAAACCGGCCGCAAAGTGGTGCTTGAGCCTATGAATCCCTATGAGCGGCGCATCCTCCACAGCGCGCTGCAGGCCAACGAGGCCGTGACCACCCACAGCGAGGGCGAGGAACCCAACCGCCACGTGGTCATCACCTTAAAGAATGATAAAAACGGGAAGGCCGCCCAGTAAAGCGCCCCCGCCTTTGAAAAAGTGACGCAGCCGCGTCACTTTTTCAATTGTGTCCATATTGGGCAATATCATTGTCCAGGCATTTCGGGCTTGAGCCGGCTTCTCCGCCAGAGCGAGCTCCTGGAAATGCCCAGGCGCTTCGCGGCTTTGGTGCCGTTATAGTTTTCTTCACGCAGCACCATTTCGATGATGCCATCGGTGATTTCAGCCAGCGTTTTATCCAGGCGCAGGGCGTGGGGCTGGATGTCGGATAGTTCCGCGCTGGTTTCACTCAAAAGGGTGCGCACCGTTTGCTCGCTGATGCGGTAGCCGCTGCTGAGCACCACCGCCTGCTGGATCAGGGAGCGGAGCTGGTCAAAGTTCTGCGGCCAGGGGAAATCCACAAGAAGTTGAAGCGCCGCATCCTCGATATCAAAAATCTGCTTGTCATAAACGGTGTTGGCCTCGGCGATCATGATGCGGCAAAAATCCGGGATATCCTTTTTGCGCTGGCGCAGGGACGGAATCCCCAGGGGGAGGCCATGCATCTCATGGACGATGTACCGGTACAGCGGATGCTGCATGCAGGTATCCGGGCAATTTGTCTTCCAGGTAAGATATAATCCGGCCATGTACCTGGGCAGGCCGCCCTGCATAAGTTCCATAAAGCGCTGGGCATATTGCTCCGGTATCTCCTGCGCATTTTTAAACAAAAAGGCAAAACCGCCTTCAAACAACGGGGAATTCTCGTCTTCCAGCAGCGACAGCCAGCGCTTTTTGCTGCCCAATGCCGCATCGATACAAACCAATGCGCAATGATTGGCGGGCGACATGGCGTGCGCCTTATAGGCCAGAGCACTTTTGCCCGTTTTCGTCTCGCCGTATATCAGGATAGGCGCGCCGCTTTGTGCAAAAACCTGCGAACGGGAAAGCGCCTCCTGCATTTGCGGTACCTGGCTGTTGAGCACGTTGAATGCGGAGGCGGAAAGGTCGTTTGGATTTTTGACGGACAGCCAGGCAGCCCCTGTTTCGGAAGGCAGGCAAACCGGTTTGAAGGCAAGGGCTGTATACTGTTTTCCCTCCAACTCAAAGGCAGTCCCGGTCACCTTGCCGCATGGGGCCGGGCCGCAGGAGGCGGCCGTAAATTTTTTGTGCGTTTTCGCAATCTGCAAATACGCTCCCGCCTGAGCGGGTGTAAGCGTATAGGGTAAAGCGCCAAAATCGGCTGCCCGTACGCCGGCCTCATCCCAAATGGAAACAGATTGCTCTTCCCCGGCCAGGGCCATGCTCAGCAGATTGC
>JAEWWY010000214.1 GCA_023458835.1 Bacillota bacterium | reverse complement strand
GTGCAGGCGTGATCCGGAGCCGGCCCAGGTATTGCTGCCGAGAATCATCTGCAGCGGCCGGGAATGGCAGCGCCGCCTGTGTACAAAGCTGAGCGTGAATTGCCTGCCGGAATGTGCCAGGTCTCCGTTCCACCTTATATCCGTGCAGCAAAGCGGTGCACAGCCCTGGTGGGAGCCAGCCAAGTGCAACTCAGGATGGGGCCAGGCGATGTTCCATGTATTCATCCCTGTCTGTGCCTGTGTGCGGGATGCCGACGGCAATGAATATTTCTGCCCGTCGGTGGTCGAGATGGATGCCTGCCTCCGCCTGAAATGCGCTCCCGCAGAGTGCTGGCGCCATAACCTGATCATCGTGCCCTGTGTACGGCTGGTGTGCCCGCCGGTGTGCTCGAATGACCAATGCTTTGATGTGGAGCTGGAGGTTATGCTGGAGCTGTTCCTTACCCATTGGGAGCCATGCTTCACCAGGCCGCCCAAGCCTGAATGCCCCGAAAAGCCCCTCTACCCCCAACCCTGCCATCACGATTGTCACTCCCCATGCTAATCGTGACTACAATACCTAAGAAGCCCGGGGCGGCATGGATGACCGGCTCCGGACTGACGGGACCGATAAGGAATGAGCTATGAGGCAGTAATCCAGCCGGCGGACCGGTGGCATTCACGCTTCAGCTACCGTCAAACCATAAATAATCGGGGGGGCGAGTTCCGTTTTATACAGCGGAATGCGCCTCCCATTTCATAGCTGGCATTTTTTGCTGTTACGCCCAAAGACAGTGCTCCAGGCCGCTTTCGGCTTCCTTGTTTTTACATATCCATACGGGTTGGAATAGTTGACAAAGCCTATGGGGTGCTTTACTATAACATGGTAGAGACCATGTGCCAATTCAGGCTGGTTTTGGATACGGAGGAAAACGCCTGTTCAGCAGGCTTTTCTTTTGATGGAGGAGCACATATGAGGCGCCGGCAAACAGGAAGGGCTTTCATTTTTGGCAAAACAGGGCGGATTCTATTAGGTGGCGTTTTGATCCTGGCTGCTTTTCTGGCGTTTTTGACAGCCGGAGCATCGTCCGGCGAGGAGGTCACGCTTTCCGTATCCTTTCGGGGCTTGAAGCTCAACGCCTTGCTGCAGTGGCAGACCGTGCCCCTGGGCGGCACCTTTGAAGTGCTTTGCGGGGACACCGGATTGGGGCAGATCGCCACCAACCGCACGCAGGAACAGCAGGAAGCGGGGATCCCCGAATCGCTGAAGGTAAGCGTGCAGGATGCAAGCCGCGGTCTTTCCTTGCGCCCTGTGGCGGAGAGCATCCCTGACGCCTATGTCTGCCAGGACATTATTCCCCTGGCATGGGATGGGGAAGGGAACCTGCAGGCGGATGTGCTGGCCTATGCCCGGGAAGGCCTGTTTACCTTAAGCAATACACTTGCGCAAAACGGGCAGCCTGCGGGAAGCGCAAGTTTCGCTGTGCTGAACGAAAGCGGGCAGACGGCGCTTTCCTTTGCAACGGACAACGAAGGCCGGTATCGGGCGGCGGCGCCGCTGCCTGAGGGTGAATACATCCTGCGCCAGACGCTGTCGCCGGAAGGGACGCTGCCTGCGGAGGATGTGGCCTTTCATATTGCTCCTTACATGGGCACGGAGGATAGCGTGACCGGCCTTGCCGCTGCAAATGCGCCCGTGCCTTTGCATGACCGCTTGCTGGGAGGCATAGAGGTTGATTCTACGCCTGCCGGAGATCAGTATGCCAAAGATCAAACGGCGGAATTCCGCCTTTCCAGCAAGGCTGCGGAGGGGAACACGGTTCCACTCCAGGGCTATACGGTGGACATTGGCGGCCTTGTACTATTGGATGAAGGCGGAAACCCGCACCCGGATCAATCAGGAAAAGAAATCAAGAGCATTACCGTAACGCCTGGCACGGAGGGGATACAGGCCAAGGTCAGCCTTTTTGACGGCCAGGGACAGCCCCTTGGCGGAGAAAGGAATCTTGCGCCCGGGCAGAAGCTGTCGCTGGACGGCCAGAAGGCAGCTTCCGCAAAGATCGTCTATGGCACGGTGGATGGGATAGCGGTTGTGCCGGCGGAGTTCGCGATGGGGGAAATCCGTGTGCAGGTCGGGCTTGCCCGCCGTACGCCGTATGCCAATATGGCCAGTGTGGCCCGGATTGGGCTTACTGCCAGGCAATCGTGGCAGTACCAGTATCCAGGTCGTGATGGGAACATCGTCACCGCCTATGGGGAAAACGACAGCATGGCGCTTCGCGCCTGGGTGTTTGACAGCCGGGCCGTGCTGCGCATATCCGCCGCGGCAAAGGAACAGGGCCGCATAGTCCTCACGGTAAGTCATGAGGGAGGCCCCGCGCTGGATAGCCCGCGCCTGGCTGTGAAGCTGCCCGATGGATGGCGGATGCCGGACAGCGGCTTTGCGGCGCCGGTCGCGGCAGTCAGCCATGGTGATCAGGCGGATATCCTTCTATTGAACCTTTCCGGAACGCTGTCAGAAGGGCAGAAGCAGACAGTGGAATTTGACGCATCCTTTGGTGCGGGAGATGGGGAAGGCTCTGTCTGGATCGAAAGTGCAGCAGGGGTGTCGCCGACCCTTGACAACCCCAAGGGGCTGCTGGTATGGGGCGAACGGATGGAAGGCTGCCCGGTGGCGGATGCCGCTTTGCGCCTTTCCCAGCCGGGGACATATGCCTACAGCACCTGGACCGCCCAAAATGAATCAAGCGATGCCATGACGCTGCAGCCGCTGAACTATTCCTCCGTAAGCGGCAAGGCCGCCGTTCCGGAAAACGGCAGCGGGATGCTGCTTTTCAAGACGGGAAACGGCCCCTCTGTTTTGCATATGATCACGCTCCCCCAAGGCATAAAGCTGAAGGAAAAACCACAGGGGCAGGTGTTTGTCACCACGGATGCTGCGCCGCAGCCTGCGTCCGTATGGGTGGACGCGGCATCGTACACAGGCGCTTGGGAGCAGGTAACGGCCCTGCAAATGAATGCGGGCGGGGAAACCAAACTGTCGGTGCAGATTTCAAGGTCCGCCGGAACGGTACAGGTCCCAACGCTGATTCAAACCCCTCAATGGTCCGGAGAAAGCGCATACCTTACGGAAGAGGAAGGCGCGTTGTCCCTGAAAGTAGGGACCACTCCCGCATTGTCGGGGCGGATGTTTGACGACGCCAATCAAAACGGGCGCAGGGACGACGGGGAAGAGGGGGCCGAGGGACAGCTTGTGCTGTGGCACGGTTCCGGCAATGTAAGCTATTACGGCTACACGGACAGCCAGGGGACATTCGACTTTTCGGGTGTATCCATAGATGGCCAAACAGGAGAGCTGTATGCGCAGCTTCCTGAAAACACGGCCATAGCCGGGCAGCGTGACGCGGGCGGGCTCTATTTGGCCGCCCAGACGGCTCTCAATAAACAGACCCAGGTTCAAATCGCATTTTCCAAAATGTGCGCGCTGTATGGCCGCATTTATGAACAGGAAAACCAGGCGGGCGCTGCCGGCGTTGAGGTCACGCTGATGAAGGCCGGAGCGGTAGTATCCTCCGCTGTGACAGACGCGCAGGGCCAGTACCGCTTTGATGCGCTGATGGCCGGGGAATATCAGGTGGCGCTGAAGCTGCCCGACACTCTTTTTTCCCAGGCGGGTTTCTATCCCGGTGACGGATATGCGCAGGCGGAGGGGCACGAGGCGCTGCTTCCTTCCATAACGCTTCCATACGGCGGCGAAGCTGCGCAAAACGCATCTGTGCGCCGGTATGGCGCGCTTGCGGTAAAGCTGCAGGGCTATACCTATCCCCTTGGCACCGCTTCTCTGTACTTGGAGGGGGCGCCCGTGGCCGATTTGACGCCCGCCGATGATGGTTCCTACTATATTAATAAGCTGTTCAGCGGTGCATACACGCTTACGCTGCAAGTACCCCAGGGGCTTGCTATCCGCCAAGAGGGGATGCAGACATGGGAAAAGGGGAATGTTTCCCTGGATGCCAATATTCCCGCGGGATCACAGCGGCAGCTTACGCTTGACCAGACGGTTACGGGAAGGCTGCTGATACACTTCAATGGGGCCGGTCTTGCCGATGCCCCTGTGGCGGTCTCGGGGCCGGAAGAAACACAGGGCCTGCTTGACGCAAACGGCCAGTGCGCTTTTGTTGACCTGATCCCCGGTGTGTATCATGTGCGGGCATTGCTGCCCCAAACGGTGCTCGCCGATCAATCGGGTGCATGGCAAATGGAGCATGATCAGGGGAATGTGGCTGCTTCCATTTCTGTGGAAGTTTTCCCGGGGCAGGATGCAGCACCTCAAACGGCTGTGCTTTTGCAGACGGCTGCGGTCGCGGGCACCGTATTTGAAGACAGTGACCGGGACGGCGCTCAGGGAGCGGGAGAGGCATCCCTTTCCGGGGCGCAGGTGAATCTTTTCATAGAGCAAAGCGGCGGGGCATGGGCGCAGATTGGATCCGTGCAAACAGCCGCGGATGGGGTGTATCGTTTTGACAGCCTGGCACCCGGGCAATACCGCATGTCTATCGCTTTACCTGCCGGAAAGGCGCTGGCGGATTCGCAGGCGCAGGAACCCTTCCTGCTGGGAAGCGGCCAGGCCGCCCAGCGCATGGTGGGGACCGTATCGCCTGCAGGGATTGAGATCAATGCTTTCTGGGATAGCAATAACGATGGCCTGCAGGGCATTTATGAGCGGGCCATTGAAGGAACGCTGGTGGAGGTTCTCCCGGCTGCAGGTGCTACGGACGCGGTGGTTGCCCAGGCCGTCACAGACCGCACCGGACAGGCTTCCATAAGCAGTATCGCACCGGGGGAATATATTCTCCGCTTTACGCTGCCCGAGGTGTATTGGCTTTCCCAGCAGGGGGATGTGAGCGGGATCAAGCGAAATACAGTGCCCATGGCAGATAGCAGCCAGGGCATGACGCAGCCTTTCACCTTGCATGAAGGCCAAACGGCCGAATTTGGCGTAGGGGGTATCAAAACCGGCAGGATCAGCGGCCGCGTCTGGCTGGATGTCAATGAGGATGGTATCATGGATGAGGGCGAACCCGGCCTTCAGGGCTGCCAGATTACGCTGGCAAGCACCCGGGGCGGGCAAAGCTATACATATACTACAGATGATACGGGAGGATATGAAATCATTGCCCGTACAGATACGTATCTGTACACCGTGAAAAGCCCGGAGGGTATGAGCTTTACCCGCTCAGCAGGCGGCGTGAACCGTTCCATCATCACCACCGAGGGTGTGGGTACTGAGGAACGAAAATATGTATTGGAATCCGGCACCCGGGAAGAAAACCAGAATATCGGCTTTGTGCCGGAGGTGATCCTGGAGGGCGTGGCCTTCCTGGACGATAATTACAACGGCGTATGGGACGAGGGCGAACAGCTTTTGAGCGGCATGACCCTGGAATTGTCAAGGTCAGGCGCTGCAAAGGATCTGGGCACCATTGTGACCGGGCCGGACGGTGCCTTCCGCTTTGCCAGCCTGCGGGGCGGGGAGTATAATCTGCGCGCTGTTCTGCCGGATACGGGCGTGGTGTTTACCCAGGTTCCGGTCAGCGATGCGGACTATAAAAACCTCTTTCTAGAGCGTGCCGGCAAGCGGGATACGACCGTGACGCTGAATATATCAAGCGGTGAGCGCAGGGCCATAGGCGCCGGCGCCGTGGTGCCGGGCAGCCTTAGCGGCAGCATATTTGCTGATGCAAACTACAACGGGCTTTACGATACGGGAGAGGAGCCTGTTCCCGGCGTGCTTGTTCGGCTGCTGGGCCAGGAGGGAGAACTGGTGGCCAGCAGCGAAACCAACGCTTCCGGCCAGTATACCTTTGATGAATTGATGCCCATGGATTACACCCTGGCAGTGGAAAAGTCGCCCGATTACATGTTCACCAGACTGGTCGAAGGGGAAGCCCGAAGCCGGATACAGGTGCTGGAGGGAAACGAAGGGCTGACCGATCTTATCCCTGTGGCCCTGGGCCAGCATGTGACCGGAGTATACGCAGGTATCATTCTGCCTGCCGGTGTGAGGGGACAAATATTTGCCGATGCCAATGATGACGGCCTTCTTTCCCAGGAGGAAGGGGGTTTCGAAGGGGTGCAGGTAGACCTGATGTCCGAATCCGGCGAGGTGGTGCAAAGCGCCGTCACAGGCGTGGACGGAGCCTTTGCTTTTGCAGATCTTCATCCGGGCCGGTATACGTTGTCATACTTGCTGCCGCAAGGCGCGGTATATGCGGCAAAGACCGCAGGTGGCAGCCAAATTGCCGGCGAGGATCTGGCTGCGCTCGGCGAAGCCTTCGAACTGAAAATTGGGGAGGCAAAGCAGGCGCCCCTGTGCGGAGCGGTGGCGTTGGGCCGCATATCGGGCACATCGTTCCATGACGCCAATGCAAACGGAGTCATGGAGGAAGGAGAAGACACGCTTTCCGGCGTGCACTTCACCCTTGTAAGCCATCGTACCGGCCAGGAAGCCGGGAGCGCAGTCACCGGTGCTGATGGAGCGTTCCTCTTGGACCGCCTGCGGCCCGGTGCGTATACGCTGAACGTATCGCTTCCTTCAGGGATGGTCTTTACAAGAGCCGCAGAAAATATATTGATGAATCCATCCCTTGAGTCGCAGGGAAGTCTGGATATGGACATTCCCATGGGGAAAGAGCTGGATGGCCGCCTGGTGGGCGTTGTGCTGCCCGCCTCCCTAAGGGGCCATGTATGGCTGGACGAGAACAACAACGGCCTCCAGGAGCCGGAGGAGGCCCTTTTAGGAGGGCTTGAGGTGCAGGTACTGGATACATTGACAGGCGGCGTCTTTGCCTCCCTTTTGACGGATGAAAGCGGCGCATATGATCTGCCCGTGATCTTGCCGGGAACATACAACCTTACCGTGCACCTTTCGGAAAACAGCATGGCAGCGGATATGGATGCCGGGGAAAATATGTTCCGCGATGATGCGCCGGGTACCGTCGTTTTGCGCGGCTTGACGCTCCTGGAAGGGGAAGAGATCGCGGATGTCCGGGCCGGGGTAAAACAGTATACCTCCATATCAGGAACGGCTTGGGCAGATGAACAGGGTGCGATACTGCCGCTTGCAGGCGTGCAGGTATCGCTGTATGAAAGCCATGACCTTAACACACCGCTCAAGACCATGCAGGCAGGGGAGGATGGCGCGTACCGCTTCGATCAGTTGATGCCTGGAGAATACAGGGTTGGCGCCGCTTTGCCGCAAGGATATCTGTTTGTGAAGCCGCACGATGAGCGGCTGCAAAGCGGGGAAGCTGTGAGCATCGTGGCGGATGTTGCCGCCGGCTTTTCAGATGCTTTTGTTTTGAACATGGGCATGGATCAGGCCGGCCAGGATGTGGGAGCCGTCAAAACCGGCAAGCTGGGGGACTTTGCCTGGCTGGATGAGAACGGAAACGGGCTGCAGGATGCAGGCGAGCCAGGTATTCCCGGCCTCAACGTGGCACTCATACAGGAAGGGCTTAAGGTGGCATCCACCGTTACAGACGCATACGGCTATTACCTGTTTGACAATGCGTATCCCATGATGAGCCAGGTGCAGGTCACCATGTACCCGGAGCTTATACCGGCGAAGCAGCGGACGGATTACCCCTTGCTGGCAAGTACGCTTGCCGGGGCCCAGGGGGATACGGCCTATACCGGAGATGTGATGGTGACCAGCGGAGGCAAGAATTTCGACTGCGATCTGGGCTTTGTGCTCAAGGATGGAAGCAAGCGCCCGGGCGCCATCCAGCCGCCCCCTAAACAGAAATGGGAGTAAAGCATATCCAATAACGCAAAAAGGGCGGAAGGCAGTTGCTGCTTTCCGCCCTTGAATTTTATGAAAATGGCAACGCCCTTTCCGTAAAAGAAAAGAACCCGCCTTCATAAGGAAAGGGGTTCTTGGGGATACGTATTTTTATCCGGCAATTCACTGAGCCACCGCTTTACTCAGACTGCGGGCCAAACGGGCCTTTTTACGGTTAGCCGTATTCTTGTGCAGAATGCCCTTGGCAGCCGCTTTATCGATGGCGGAGGTGGTTGCGCTCAACTGCACGTTGGCGGCACCGGGGTTGGAAGCCAACTCAACCTGGAATTTCTTGATGGCGGTTTTAACCCCGCTCTTGATCATCCGGTTGCGCAGATTCTTTTTTTCACTGACCTTGACGCGCTTGATAGCGGATTTGATATTCGGCAATTTTGTTCACCTCCTTGAATCAGCGTAAATCAGCAAAAACTATTTTACCATGCTATTGCTTGTATTGCAAGCTTTTTGTTAAAAAACAAAGGGTAAATTTTGCAATTCGGCAAATTTTTTGGTGCGCCGGGAGATAGAGGATGTATCGCCGATAACAGGCAAGTTCTGTTGATTTTCGCCCCGCATGATTCCCGCCGCCTTTTCATAAAATAGCCGGACGGAAAGGGGGCATGTGATGGAGGCGCTTTTATATATTCTGCTCGCCCTGTTCGTGATTGCTGAAGTTTTTATTGCCGTCCGGTACGTGAAAATGGGAAAATCAAGCTGCGTCAAATATACGGCTGTACCATCCGCCGTTTTCTTGTCTTACCTGCTGATACTATGCATTTTGCGTATCAGCATTCCCTATTTGGTTCTGATATTTGCCACAATCACTGTATTTGCGCATACCTTTGTGGGTCTCTATCTGAATCTATATCGCAAAGGGAAGATTTTTGACAGGTATTTGCACGGGTTTGGAAGCTTCTCCTTCGCGCTGCTCCTTTACCTGACCTTATCGAAAGTGACCGTACCGGGAGGCTCGACGGTTTTTCGTGCCGTCTTTGTGGCGGCCCTTGGCATTGCCGCAGGCGCCATATTTGAAATCGTTGAGTTCCTGCACGATTTAAGGAATAAAACAGACATGCAGCGGGGCCTCATGGATACTGATTTTGATATCGTATTTGACGTCATCGGCTCGGCAGCCGCTGCTATCCTGGCTGCGCTCGCCTATCTTTAGGTAAACAAAAACCGCTGAAACTTCTGCATTCAGCGGTTTTGCAGCCGGCTGTGATCAAAATATGACGCGAAAGGCCAGGCTTACAGCAAACAGGATCAACGGAATACCGATGATTGCGCCGATGATGGTCATGCACAGCGCCACGCCGACGGCGCCCAAAATGAAGGCAAATATCAGCGAAAAAAGGCCGCCAATGGCGCCCAATATGAAGCCGATGATTTTCCCGGCAAGGCCCAGCGCGCCACCCACGATACCAATAACCGCCGCAAAGGGCCATAACAGACATCCCATACCAATCACCTCCTACACAAAAAGTATATGGCTGTTACCTGGAAAAATCAAAAAGGACAGCATTAATTTTCCATGAGAATTTTCTCATTTGTGAAGGCAATAAAAAAGCCCCGGTGGGGCGGATGGCTTAGGCCATATTTCTGCCGGGAACAGAAGCTTTCCTTTTTTGGGGGGAAGGGCGCATCCACTGGAAGATCAGCCAGCCTACGCCGATAGCCAGGAATAAGTCTCCAATGCTTGCCAAACCGGAATGCACGAAGGGGATCAGCAGCGCATCACCCAGGAACAGGAAGGGAGCGCCGTAATCCACCAGCACATAATCAAACAACTCGCCGGATTGTATGCGCGCAACTACGGAAGCCATATCAGAGAACTCGTGAACGATGGGGGCCACCGGCATGCGAAAACCATACCAGGCGATGACAAACAGGTTTAAAAAGCAGGCCAGGGCGATGAACCGGACAGGTTTCCTTTTCCAATTGAAAAAGCAGAACAAAAAGAGCAAGGCGTATTCCAGCGAAACGGCGATCCATAGCCACTGGGACACGGGAAAGGGTATGCGGTCCCTCAAAAAAGGGGAAACCGCCTCCAGGGCAAACGCCAGCGGCGGCAGCCAAATCAGCCGCAGCGGGTTTTCCGCCATATACCTGAGCCTTCCGCCGCACAGAAAGCTCAATGGAATGGCCAGCAAAATGAAGTAGACGAGGATCTTGCTTCAGCCTTTTGCTCCTTTTGGGAATCTATGATCTTCAAAAACGCTTCCACGATGGCGGGGTGAAATTGCTTTCCGCTTTCCTCCACCAGTATGGATATCGCTTTTTCTTCCGACATGCCCGCCCGGTATGGCCGGTCGCTTGTCATGGCGTCAAACGCATCGGCTACGCCCAGGATATAAGCCTCAAAGGAAACGGCGGTATGGTCCAGCTTGTCCGGATAGCCCGCGCCATCGTAGCGCTCGTGGTGGTGGCGGATCATTTCTTTGACCTCTTCGGAAAGGCCCACCTTTTCCACAATGCTTACGCCAATGGTCGGATGCTCCTCAATGCGGCGCCGCTCTTCCTCCGTCAGCCGGGCCGGCTTGCGAAGGATCATGTCTTCTATGCCGATTTTGCCTATATCATGCAAAAGCGCCGCGATTTGAATTTCCTTTACCTTCTCCTTGGGGAGCTTCAGAGCGTTTGCGATTTGTACCGCAAAAGTCTCCACCCTTCGGGAATGGCCTTCGGTATACGTATCCTTTGCTTCCATGGCGGATACGAAGGCGTGGATCAATTTCATATGCTGCACCTGGGATTCCAGATACAGCGCCCAGGCATACCGCGCCAGGAGCAGGGGGAACAACATTAAAATGGCCAGCCAATGGCCATTTTCCATAATGAACAGCAGAGCGATAAGCACCCCGAGGGGCATGGCAAAGAGAACATTGGGCAACAGGCTTCTGACCGTATCAGCGGCTTCGCCTATGCTGATCTGTTTATCCAGCACGAACAGGACATTCAGGATAACGTAGTTCGTTAAAAAAGCGAAGCTGGAAAAAAGCAGCGCCGGCCAGATGATGCCGGGAAGGGAAGCCTTCCCAGGAGTGCCACCCGCAGCGAAAAACAGCAGGCCGGGAAGCAGGATGGATATCATCAGGTCGCCGTTGTTGAATGCGGACTTTATCACCGGGGTATTGTATAGGTGATGATAAGTCTTTGGTCCCTTGTTGTATTCAATGGCGAACAGGGAGCTGATCAGATAAACGCACATCGCCGCGTAAGGGCCTTTTGTGATAACGGCGGCTACAATGCTCACGATGGATACATCCAGCCCTTGCTGGGCATCCCCGAAATAGATAGGCAGCGAGCGGCACAGCACGCATAAAATAACCAAACAGACCATTTGCTGGATTTCAAGGGACAGATGCTGGGGATTTATACTTTTGATATAAGCATAAAAGGCATAAATGGCTAACGAAAAACCGATAATAATTATAAAATATGCATAAACTCTTGCTTTTCTGGTCGTAAGGATCACCTCAATCATCTGGGAGGGTAGAGGAGAACCATTATATATGAAAACAGGTCCGCCACGCTCCATGCACTACTACTTACTTCCAGGTTACGAACGCCCCACAGGACAGAACCAAGGACACAAGGGACATCAACGCGACAACGATCTTGGCCTTCTTCACGGATATAGCCTCCTCTAAAGGGCTCTGCCATTCGCTAATAGGACAGGCTATATTCACTTCGCTAAGATGCAGCGCGTAAGTAGCGTGGACGGACCTGTTTTCAACTGGGGTTGGATGCCATAAAGGCAAGCTTGCGGTTCAAGGCGGAAAGGGTGGCGCGCACGATGGCCTGGGATTCATCGCCGGCGCACTCCGCAGCACCGATGAGTACCGGCGCCGCCTGCATATTCATGCATTCGATCGCTATCATCACCACCTTGATGCTGGAAAGTTGGGTAAACTGAACGGATAGCAACAAAAACACATCTTCCACACCCAGGAAGCTGTGGACTGCCTGAAGCACGGCGGTAGCTATGGCCCGGGGCCGCTGGATGGGCGTATTCCTGCAGGAGCAGCGGCCGGTGTATTCGATATCGTCTTTTGTAAGAGAAATCTTTACGTTGTATTGGTTGCCTACCACATTCTGGGTAAACTCGTGCGTGCGCAGCCTGACTTCCCCTGTGGGCGTCGATACCACATGCTCCTCCGACTGGACGGGATCCTGCCTCAGTTGAGCGATGCTGATGATGCGGTGATCTACCGTGACGCCATAGGCGGACGCCAATGCCGATTGCACATCCCGCATGATTTGCTTGGGATGGCGCAGGCTGCTGCCCAGGATATGGATCTCCGTAATAGCGCCGTCCGGGGAAAGATGGACGTTCGCGGCGAAGACACCCGTTAGTCGCATGAGCAGCTGCCGGTACATATCTTCCTGGGATTTGATGGAATCTGTAAAAGCATCAATTGCCATGTGGCAGCCTCCCTGTGCAAAATGTAAATCTCTTTGGTGCTGATAGTCCTGGAAAAGTACACCATTAATCCTTGTTACATTATAGACCAAAGATGTCCATTATGCAAGGAACTGATGCAAAAAAATATTCATTTATAGTGTGAAGGAAATATTTCGTCATAACATTGCAAAATATTTGCCGTTGTACATGAATCTGGCGTAATTTTTCTGTAATGTGGGCTTGCGGTGAAAGGATATATATTGAATGGGCAAAGGACGCGGCAGAAGCCTGCCCTAGCTCAATCTGTTCTTGTTTCGGATGGCGGCAGTCCGCACCGCCGGTCCGTCCTTGATACGGCCGATGCTGTCGAACCGGGAACCGTGACAGGGGCAGTCCCAGCTTGAGGTAGAGGCCACATATTTGAGCTTGCAGCCCATATGCGGGCAGCGGGGAGCGAGCTTTCGGGGCAGTCCGGCAACGTAAGCGCCGGTGGTGGCGGCAATGGTGGATAGCACCGGCGTGATGCTGCGCCTTATCCTGCGGGCAGGATCATAGATCCCGGACTCGGGCAGCGGTTCGCCCAGGATACGGGCGCTGATGGCCTGGGCGGCTGCCATGCTGCCCGTCATACCCCACTTGGAAAACCCTGACACTACAAAATGATTGGGCGTTCTCCGGCTGTATGGGCCGATGAAGGGAAGGTGGTCGGCGCTTATCAGATCCTGGCCGTGCCAGGCGGCGACAGCCGTGGAGCCGGGGAACAGAGCCTCTGCCTGATGGTATAGCAATGCATCGTGATCCATGTCCGTCTGCATGCCGCAGGTATAGTCAAAAGCGCTGAGCAGTGTTAGGCCGTCTTGCTTCCGAAGCGAGAAACCTCCTTGCGCAATATGCAGGTACATCCCCTGAAAAGCAGGCGCACCCTCAAGAGCCACCACATGGCTGCGCTGCTGCCTTGCCCTTAAAAAGTACCAGCCTGGAAAATTGATAATGGGGAAATGGGTGGCAATCACCACGAACGGGGCATGCACAGAGCCTGTTTCGGTGGAGACGCTTTGCGTGCTTACCGCCCGAACACGGCTGTCCTCATATATGCGCCCGCCCAAAGCGGAAAAAGCGCCGGCCAATGCAATCAGGTAAGCATACGGATCAAACATGGCTTGGGCCGGGATGGTCAGAAGCTTTTTTACCGGAATGGGACATTCACCGCCCGTTTTCAGAGAGGCCGCAAGCCCCGCCTCCTGGGCCGCCTCTTCTTCCGTTTCCAGCAGCAGCTCCTCTTCACGGTTCAAGGCATAAAGCGAGGCATCCTGCCATGTCCACCCGCAGGAGATGTGCATATCTTCCACCAGGCCGGCCATGGCACTGAGCGCGCTTGACTGGCTGAGGGCATACGCCTGGGCCACCTCCGGGCTCCACCGTTTTTTTAGGTGGCTATAGATCAATCCGTGCTGTACGGTCACCTTGGCCATGGTATGGCCCGAAGCTCCGTGGCCCAATCTGTCTGCCTCCAGAAGCACTACGTTAAGACCGCCTTGCGCCAATAGGTATGCGGTGGTGACGCCGCACAGCCCGCCTCCAACCACCACGGCTTCGGCCTGCTGCCTGCCCCGGAGTGGCAGGTGGGAAGCCGTTTTGTTCGTCAGCCAAATGGGATGCCCGTCCATACTGCACCTCCTTTTGCGCAGTATGCCCAGGCGGGACGCTGACAATAAGGGGAAGAGGATATGCAAGTATGACAGGAAAGAAATGCGCCGCGGCTAAGAGGAGGAAGGCAAAGCGGCCCAGGGCGCCTTGCTCTTCCCTGCGCCTCCTGCTATAATGGACGGCAGCACAGGGAAAGGAGAATCTCTGCACCATGGCGGAAATCGTTGTTACCCACGGAATTCCG
>JAEWWY010000213.1 GCA_023458835.1 Bacillota bacterium | reverse complement strand
CCTTTTATATCTGCTGGACGCCAATGTGTATCATCGGATCATGATCTTCTGCAACACCAAGGACATGACCCAGCGCCTCTCCACCAGGCTTCAAAAAGCCGGGTACAGCGCCGACTGCATCCATGGCGACGTCAAGCAAAGCCAGCGCAACGCCGTGATGCAGTCCTTCCGCAAGGGCAAGTTCGAAATTCTCGTGGCCACCGACGTGGCTGCCCGGGGCATCGATGTGGATGACGTGGAAGCCGTGATCAACTATGACCTCCCCAATGAAAATGAATACTACCTCCACCGCATCGGCCGCACAGGCCGGGCCAAAAAGCACGGCATCTCCTTCTCCCTGGTGCCCTTTGCCGATAGCATCCGCATGGATGAGATCCTCCGTTACTTAATCGCCAAGCCCATCCCCCTGCGCTTTGACGAAATGGGCGTGCTGGTGGGGGATGGCGGAGCGCCATTCTTTGAAAATATATAACGGTGGCGTTTATACTACATACAAAATGTGAATATCCCCCAGATGCTTTTGAATCTCTTCCCGCAAAAAAGCCTCTCCTGCCCGGCGGATATCATCCTTATAACAATACTTTCCCCGGCCCCTTCCTGTCATCAGGGAGGGGTCGTACAATTCCGGCGCTTTGGGAAAGGCTTCGTTGTTGATGGCCCGGTGCACAAAGCTGTAGGTCATGAAAATGATCTCAATGAACAGCGCTTTTTTTGTTTTGGCGCTTAGGCCTTCCGCCAGTTGGGCCAAAAGCTCCCGGTATTTGGCTTGCCAGTCCTCTATCAGGATCACGGGCGCAACCAGCAGCCCCGCCGGATATCCCGCGTCGCAGACAGCGTTCAGCGCCCGTATCCGCTCATCAAGGCGCGAGGTGCCCAGCTCGATTTTCGATATGACCTGTTGGGGATTGACGCTCATGCGGACGATGGTCCTTCCCTTATGGTCAAGGGGCAAAATCGGCTCCACCATGTCAAACTTGGTGGGAAATGTTAAAAACCCCCGTTCCGCCCTGGCAAAGGTTTCAATGGTCCAGGGGAGATTGTCCGTCACCATGTTTTCCAAAATGAGATCGCTGTTGCTGCCGATTTCAAAGGTCAGATCCCGGCCGGCTTCCCCTGCGGTTTTTATAAGCTTGTCCATCATCTGCTCCCTATTGACAAACACCCGCAAATAAGAACACTTATTGTAGTTGCACACCAGGTAGCAGTACAGGCACATGGCGCTGCACCCCGAGGAGGTGTAGGGCACCAGGTAGTCGGATACCTTATGGTTTTCCACATACTTGTGGGTTTTGCGCACACCCACCATAAGGTGCTGCTTCATGCGCCCGAATTCTTTGTTTTCCTGATGGCGCATGCAGGGGATATTGTTGTGGCTGTCGATGGGGATCCATGGAGCATGCTGATATTTTGCCTTCAGAAATTCCCCCAGCGGGTACGACAGCGCGTCCGGTTCATAATAAACGGCATCGGGAAACACGGCCTTCACCTCCCGGATAGTATGAGGGGTGTGAAGGACCGTTATTCCAAGGGAGTGTGCTCCGCAGAATATGGTTGGCGGCCCTTCGCCTGCTTGATGCGCACAGGCGCCGGGCTTACGCGGGAATGGATAATCGCCCCTGCGGCGTAATTTGTTTGTTGACTTCACTGCCGGAACACACAAGAACCGGAAGAAAGGTCAATACACTCTTTACGGCGCAGGGGCGATTATCAATCGCCCGCCTGTATCGCTTGCTATGCGCAATGCTTTTTCATGATAGCTCAGTCCAGCGGCCGGATCAAAATCAACGGCGTCAGCTCGTCCCCCTGGCCGGAGGGGTTGTCCCGCATGGCATCCTGCAGCTCTTCATCGGAAAACGGCATGTTGGAGGACTTGCCCAACTGGTCCCTCTGGATATCGTTGGCGTCCATCAGCACCACGGGGATGCCCGTATCGCGGCTGAGCTTTTCGCACAGCTCCTGGGCGTTCGGGGGATTGATCAAAGCCAACTGCTTGTACAAATCAAAGCTGGAGCGGAAGTAAAACCCGTCGATCCCGCCCACGCCCTTGCCGCATATTTTATAGAACACGCCCCGGACGCCAAAGGGCTTGGTAATGGCGCTCAAAAACGCCGCCAGCAAGACCCTGGGCAGCCCGCACATATCAATGACCAGTTGCAGCTTATATGGCTCGTGCATGCCTACGCCCGTGTGGTTGATGCCCGCAAAGCGCCAGAGGAAGTTGGCCCAGAAGCCAGGCTTTACCTCCTCCTTGGTCTTCACGCTTTCCACGCACATGCTCATGACTTGGCGCCAAAGGAAAGCACATCCCCCGGTTGGGACAGAGGCAGAACGTATTTGCGTACCAATTCCGCCTGATTTTCACCCCGCTGGACAAAATGCGTCTGGATGGCAAACCGGTCATATCTGCGCCCATTTTTACCTGTAATGGTACCCCGGTCGAAATAGACGATGCCGTCCTTCTCCCGCCTCTGGTCATCCAGGTTGCGGGATGCGATAATGCCCATGCCCCCGTCCTCCCGTTGTTATCAAACTTTGGCCCATTGTACTATGGAAAAGATACGTTGTCAATTTTCAGGGTGCGTCGGTCCCTGCCGGTTCATACGTTTTTTTCAAAAAGTACGGGCAAATACAAAAAAAGAACGGGCTCTCCCGTCCTTTTTTCATGAATCCTGCGGCTATGCAGGCAAACGTGAACCGGATCTGTGCTATTTCTTTCGGCTTTTTATGCCTTCCGGTGCCGCGCCCGCATCCTTTGGAAAGGAGAGATGCTGCGTGACCCCAATTCAGCCGGCGGCCTTTTTGGGTTCCGTTGCCTCCCGAAACAGCCGGCACTGCAGTTCATCCAGCCGGCGCCCCAGTTTAACGGCTTCCTCCAGCTTGCCTTGGATATAGCAGTCCTCCATCTTACATCTCATTAGCTTCTCTTCGTTCTTGATATCCGCTTCTCTCATATGCTCTCCTCCTCTGGTATTAACAGGTACTGGTATACAACATATAGTGTTACCTCTCCTCTCCACGTACAGCATAAACCGTATTTCGCTGCATTGCAACAGCGAAAGCAGGGAGCTTTTGTCGAAGACTGTCATGTTTCAAAATATTAACAAATGTGATAGCATTTTTCGCTCGAATTTATGCGTACTGCCATTTATATTCCAAAAAGGCATCTATTTGGGCATGGAAAATCATATGCTTCTATGAAAAATATGCTAAAATAGGATCAAGACGGCAAGCAGGCACAATCTATTGATAAATGGAGGAACAGGTATGTACGATTTCGGTTATATGAATCCAATGTACAATGCAGTAGGCGGCATGGCTGTGGTATTCGTTCTTTCCATCATCGCGGCGGTTGTCATAGCCGCAGTTTTCCTGCCCAAGTCCAAGCAGGATGCCTATAGTGGTTTTCTAAAAGAGCTGTATGATTTCCTTCATTTCAAAAAGTTCTGGCTCCCTTCTCTGGTCCGCTTCATCTATCTGTTCATCTTTTGCAATGCCATCATCGGCGGGCTGTATACGATGTTCGCCGTCAATTTCTTTTTAGGGTTGGGCATTATGATCGGCACGCCCCTGGTAGCGCGCCTGATCATTGAAGGATTGTTCATTTTATACAGCATCCGGGATGAGCTGGTCCGCATCCGCCAGCACCTGGAAGAGAAGAAGGACCAGGAATAAGGAATAAGTTTTCACCGTTTGCAGGTTTTTCTTGCAATCCATGACAAGCAATGCTATAATTCGTAATTGGCACATCCTTGCGCTGCGCATTTGTTGCAGCGCCATACGTCCATGAGGAGGTGAAAGGTATGAATAGGTACGAACTGACCTACATCATCGACGCCGCGCTGGAGGATTCCGCCCGCAAAGAACTGATCGAGCGGTTCACCCAGGTGATCGTGTCCAACGGTGGCGAGGTGGAGAAGGTGGATGAAACGTGGGGCAAGCGCCGCTTGGCCTACGCCATCAACTACAAAACCGAAGGCTACTACGTATTGACCACGTTCAAGGCGAATGGTGAGGTCCCCCGGGAAATCGAACGCAATTTGCAGATCTCCGACAGCGTGATCCGGTATCTGGTGGTCAAGCTCGAAGAAAAGCGCTCCAGCGTGAAGCCCCGCCCCGTGCGCGCGGCCATTCCTGTTGCTCCCGCCGCTCCTGTAAGCGCGGAAGCAGCGCCGGAAGCTGCCGACGAAGCGACTGTGGAGGAATGATCCCCAAGGGAGGTACATGAGATGAATAAAGTCATCCTGATCGGCAACCTTACCCGTGATCCTGAAATGCGCACCACCAGCACCGGGCTGAACGTGTGCTCCTTCACCATCGCGGTCAACCGCCGCCGCAGCTCTCAAGGCGCCGCGAATCAGCCTGAGGCGGATTTCTTCCGCATCACGGCCTGGCGCCAACTGGGCGAATTGTGTCAGAAGTATCTGGCAAAAGGGCGCAAGGTATGCGTGACGGGCAGTGTCTCCGTGTCAACGTACGAAGGCAAGGATGGCACGACCAGAGCCTCCCTGGAGGTAACCGCTGACGACATTGAATTCCTCTCCTCCAGGCAGGAGGACGGTGAAAGCCGTACCTCCGCCGGTACCCACGGTATGGAACAATCCAATGCCGGGGGCTTTACTCAGGTGGATGAGGACGAGCTACCATTTTAACCCGACAAGAAGGAGGATTCACCCATGTCTGAAGATCGTGGCGAAAAAAGGTCACGCCCCCGGGGACGCAAACCCCGCAGGAAAGTGTGTGCCTTTTGTGTGGATAAAATCGAATTCATCGATTACAAAGACGTCAACCGTCTTCGCCGCTTCACCAACGAGCGTGGCAAGATTTTGCCCCGCCGCATGAGCGGCAACTGTGCCAAGCATCAGCGTCAGTTGTCCGAGGCTGTCAAGCGCGCACGTGCCATCGCCTTGCTGCCCTTTACGGTCGATTGATTTGAAAAAAGCCGCCCAAGTGCAAATGTACTTGGGCGGCTTTTTTAGGTGCTGCGCTTTCCGCCTATGGCCAAAAGCACCGTCCTGTGCGCTTCGCTTGGACGGTGCTTTGTATTCAAAGGGCCCCGCCACTTAAATGGGACAGGCACAGGAATCAATCCCCCTCCGGCCGGCTCAATTGCCGTGCTGCCCGCTGTGCCCGCATTGCGCTGTTTTATCAGCCTGCATCCATTGCTTATCGTCCGGAAGCAAAGTATTTTAAACAGGAAAACCGACATTTTTCAAACATTTCCGCCGCTTTTCCA
The DNA here is from genome assembly GCA_023458835.1 of Bacillota bacterium. Lineage (GTDB taxonomy): Bacteria > Bacillota > Clostridia > Christensenellales > Aristaeellaceae > JAEWAH01. The sequence continues at coordinate 1,259 of JAEWWY010000213.1, read as the reverse complement.
AAGAAACCTTAACCTTTTGCGCAGCGGAACCGCATGCCTTGTAATAACCTGGTAAGAAATATGTGTACGTATCTCCACAAGTGGAAAACGCTGTCCGAAGCATGGTTTTCCACAGCCACAAATGAAAAATGGCGGTTTATAACGCCTTTTTCGATGCAAAACTGTGGATAACCATGTGGATAGTGTGGATATGTCAGCGAGAATAACGTTTTTGCTTTCATCATTATATACACTTGAAGTATATCCAGCATATGCAGTGCATACATGCGGCGCGGTATGCATTTACTGTCTAAAAAGCTCGAAGAACAAGGCGTTTTACAAGAAACATGGCGTATCCGGCGCTGTATGCAACAGTTGCATACGCAGCTCTGCGCATGTTCATGCGGACATAGCGGGGGATATGAGGGCATAGGATAGCAGCGTGAAAGGATGTGGAAAAAGTGACGAAGCCGCGTCACGATTTCGTAAAACGCCATTTGATCACCCTCAGCCTGTGCGGTGCTTTTCTTTTGGTGCTGGCAGGCGTGGAAGGGTATCTGCAGCTTGGGAAGGGCCCCTATCCTCCTCACCAGGCGGTGCCCGCCCATCCGGCCCAGAACGTATCCGGTTTCGAGGGACTGCCCCTGGAAGGCGAGGTCATATGCCTGGATCCTGGCCATGGCGGGTATGACGGAGGCGCCAGGGCGCGGGACAGCGGCATATGGGAAAAGGGCATCAACCTTTCGGTGGCCCAGAAGACCGCCGCGGTGATGGAGGATCTGGGCGCGCGGGTAGTGCTGACCAGAACGGCGGACTATGCGCTGTGCGATGAGGAAAAGCCCAAGGATACCACGAAAAAACGTCAGGACATGGAGCGGCGCATTCAATTGATCAAAGATGAAGGCTGCACCATGGTCATCAGCATCCATATGAATGAATTCCGCAGCCGCAGTCAAGCGGGGCCGCAGGTCTTTTACCGCAAGGGCAAGGACGAGGGGCGCCTGCTGGCGGGAATCATGCAGCAGGCTATGATTCAAGGGCTGTCGCCCAAGCACAGGCGGGTGGCCCAGTCGGGAGCTTTTTTCATCATGACGTTGGATATCCCCTACGTGATGGTGGAGTGCGGCTTTATTTCCAACCCTGAGGAGGAAAAGCTGCTGCTTACGCAGGAGTATCAGCAAAAGATCGCAAAAGCCATTGCGGCCGGAGCGGTTGAGTATGTGCAACTGGCCAGAAGGCTGATGGAAAGCCAGCCGTGAGCCGATGCCGGAACAAGCCGG
>JAEWWY010000212.1 GCA_023458835.1 Bacillota bacterium | reverse complement strand
AGCGTATCCTCCTTGGCATCGGGGTAGCGGAAGGAAACATCCTCAAACCGCACGGTGCCCTTCTGGGCGGCATCAAAGGCGACCGGGGAGGTAGGATCATGGATGGAGGCGGGGCTTTGGATGACCTCATCGATACGCGTGGCGGATACAGAGGCGCGGGGGAGCATGATGGACATGAAGGAAATCATCAGGAAGGACATGATGATCTGCATGGCATACTGGATGAAGGCCATGATATCGCCCACCTGCATGGCGCCTTCGCTGATCTGATGGGCGCCCACCCACAGGATCAACAAGGAAACGCCGTTCATGATCAGCATCATCAGCGGCATCATGCCGGACATCATTCTTGTCACGAAGCGATGCGTTTTTGTCAGCATCGTATTGGCCTTATCAAAGCGCTCTTCTTCCTTTTTCTGCGTGCCAAAGGCGCGGATGACGGGCAAGCCGGTAAGGATCTCCCTGGAAACAAGGTTCAGTTGGTCGATATAGGGCTGCAGCTTTTTGAATTTGGGCATGGAGACAAAGTACAGCGTTGCCACCAGCGCAAGCAAAAGGCCTACTGCCAGCGCAATGATCCAGGTCATGGATACATTCGTCCTAAGCACCTGGAACACGCCGCCCAGGCCCATGATAGGAGCGAAGATCACCATCCGCAAAAGGAATACCATCACCGTCTGCACCTGCTGGATATCGTTGGTGGAGCGGGTAATCAGCGAGGCGGTGGAAAAGCTGTCCATCTCCTTTTGAGAGAAGGAAACCACTTTGGAAAACACGCGGCTGCGTAAGGTTCGGCCCAGCAGCGCGGAGATGCGGGAACCCAAAAAGCCGACGCCGACGGAGGCGGCCATGGCGGCCAAGGCTACGCCCAGCATTTTTAAGCCCGCCAGCAGGATGTAGCCCGATTGCATGGAGGCGGTATTCAGGCCGACGGCCTGATATTCCGCCTGCAAAAAAGGAATGGACACCTGCAAAAGCATGGCTTCGGGAATGGCGGCCATCTGATCACGCGCAAGATTCAAAGCGGCATCCCGCAGAGGCACCGGCAGTCTTGAAAGGCTGGCCAGCAATTGGAAGGCATCCGCGGGCATAGTGCCGAAGGCGGATTCCGACAGGGATTCGGGTATCTTTCCCTCCGCGATCATGCGGATCAGGAACGCACGGGAAAAGGTGGCATTCAGGGCGGCAAGGACTTCTTCGTCTGCCTCTTTCAGTTCATACAACGCTTGTGAGGCCTGAAGGGGGTATTTTGTGCCTTCCTTGATGGGAAGCTGCTCATAATTTTTAAGCACCTTCTCATTGTAATCTGTGCTGGGCATGAACACGGACAGCGCTTCCAGCTCGTTTGCGCGTATGACGACAGGGGAGGCGCTTTCAATGCCCTGCTGCTGGATGCCCACGTTTACAATGCGGGCGGTATAGCCGGGCAGCGCCAGCTCGCACATGGCTTGTGCAGCCAGCATGAGGATCACCAGCAGCAATGCAGACCAGGACTTTTTTACATACTTTAGCATTCGGGTCACGGGGTTTTCACTCTCCTTGATTGGGCCGGGGATCCTCCGGCCGGTCAGATTCCAGGAAGGCGTTCAGATTGCTTACGATCCGTGTAAGATAGTTCAGCAGGCACGCCATTTCTTCTGCCGAAAAGCCTTGGATCGCCTGCTCCTGCACACGGATCAGGGCGCTGCGGATATCCTTGGCTGTCTTTACGCCCAGCGGCGTCAGGTGTAGAAGCTTTCCCCTCAGATCGCTGGGATTTTTCAGCCGCATGATCATACCCTGCTGCTCCAGGCGGCGCAGGGATACGGCTACAGCGGCGGCGCTCACCTGAAGCGTACGGCATAATTCGCCCTGGCTGATAGATCCTTTATCCAGCAGGCAGGAAAGCAATCCTGCCTGGCCGGGATGAACGAACGGGTTGCCCAATGTTTTTGAAATACATTGAAAAAACAAATGATGCAGCCGGTGGTACCGCATGGACAAGAGCATTTTTTCGTGCATATGTCAAGACCTTTTTAATCGTTAACCGGCTAAAGAAAACCGGTTTTTGCATTGTAATCCTATTCCGCCTGTGCGTCAAGCCCAAATTTGCAATGTAAATTTCCCCCGGGATGCATTTTATGTGTAGGCTGACAGCACCTTCGCCACCTTTGACAATTGTATTGTAGAAATGTATAATAACTTTGGACTATGCTTTGGGAATCAGGTCACTTTCAGAAAAAAATGATCATGAAGTGAGTGGAGTTTGCTATGAACCTGCAGAAAGCCGGAAAGAAGCGGTGGCGGTTTCTGCCCCTTCGGTTAATGTTGTATGCGCTCATGTATGCCGCTTTTTTTGGAATCATGGGCTTGAATAACTGGCAGCTCTGGAAAATGAGCCGTACCTCCGGCGTAACGCTTTTTACATTTACCTTGCTTTTGACAGTGCTGCTTTCCGTTTATGGAGGCTACGACATCGGAAAGCGGAAGAGCAAACCGGTGATTTCCTCGCTGGTACTTGCGGTCAGCATAACCGATATCGCCACTTATTTTCAACTTCAGATCATGAATGTAAACGATGCCAAATACGATGGCCTGACATTGTTCGGCCTGGATTTTTTGCTGCTGCTATCCGCTATGGTATTGCAGATCGTTGCCATCATCCTTTTGACCAGGTGGGGGAACAGCTTGTATTTTTCTGTCCATCCGCCGGAAAAATGTTGCATTATTGCCAGCTCCAGGGGGGCGGCGGAGCATGCGGCGTCCAAGCTTAACCGCTACAAGCTGCAATATAT
>JAEWWY010000211.1 GCA_023458835.1 Bacillota bacterium | reverse complement strand
CTTGCGCGTCACATACGCCCGGTAGGCGGCATCGTAGATGATAAGGCTGCCGTGCTCCCTGGCGTAATCCACAAACACCTTCAATTGCTCCCTGGTGAGCGTGGTGCCCGTGGGGTTGTTGGGGTAGCACAGGTAAATCACATCCGCAGGCTCCCCGGGAAGGGAAGGCACAAAGCCGTTTTCCTCATTGCAGGCAAGATATGTAAGGTTGGTCCACTTCCCATCCGGGCCAAAGTCGCCGGCCCGGCCCGCCATGGCGTTGCTGTCCACATACACGGGGTATACGGGATCGGTAACGGCCACGCGGCAATCCGTGGAAAACAGCTCCTGAATGTTGCCTACATCGCACTTGGCCCCGTCGGAAATGAACACCTCGTCGTATTCCAGTGAAACGCCCCTTGACGCATAGTCGCCTTCCCGAATGGCGTTCACCAAAAAATCATAGCCAAAATCCGGCCCGTAGCCACGGAAGGTACGGGCATCGGCCATTTCATCCACGGCCTTGTGCATGGCGGTTATCACGGCCGGGCACAGCGGCTGGGTCACATCGCCGATGCCAAGGCGTATGATGTCCGCGTTCGGGTTTTCCCCCTGGAAGGCCTTGACCCGCCTGGCAATCTCCGCGAAAAGATAGGAGCCGGGCAGCTTTTGATAATTTTCATTGATGCGCAGCATGCTTTTCCCCTCCCTCACAGTCGTATCATCAGCATTGTATCATGAAAGCAGCCATTGTCCGTCAAACACGAATTCGCCTGGTCCTTCCTGATATACGTGGTTGTCTTCCGCCGACCAGACCACCTTCAGGCTTCCGCCCAGAAGCTGCACGGTGGCCTGACGGTCGGCCCGCCCCCGCAAAACCGACGCTACCAGCGACGCGCAGGCCCCGGTGCCGCAGGCCAGCGTCTCGCCCGTGCCCCGCTCCCAGACCCGCATCTGCAAAAGGTCCCGGCGGACGACTTTTACAAACTCCACATTGATGCGCTGCGGAAAGGCGGGATGGTTTTCAATGGCCGGGCCCACCACGGGAAGGTTCACAAGCTCCGGATCATCCACAAACAGCACGGCGTGGGGGTTGCCCATGCTGACGCAGGTGATTTGATACGTGCGCCCCGCGGCCTGGATGCGCTGGTCCAGCACCATTTCCCCCGGCAGGTCCACCGGGATCAGCCTTGGGTTCAGCTCCGGCGAGCCCATGTCCACCCGCACCGATGTGACCAGGCCGTTTTCCACGGTGAGCTTCAGGGGCCGAAGCCCGCCCAGGGTGCGCAGCATGATATCCGTCTTGCTGGTCAGCCCCCGCTCATACACATACTTGCCGATGCACCGGGCCGCGTTACCGCACATCTGCGCCTCGCTGCCGTCCTGATTGAATATCCGCATCCCAAAATCCGCCGTATCGCTGGGCTCGATGATGACCAGCCCATCCGCCCCCACGCCAAAGTGATGCCGGCTCATGGCGATTGCCAGCTTTTGAGGATCTTCCACAATCTCCTCGAAACAATTCACATAAATATAATCGTTGCCTATCCCGTGCATCTTGGTAAACCGCATATTACCCGCTCCTTTTTTTGCGGAATCGCAGGGATGTTTAACTCGTATTATATGGGAAAGTCAGAAAAACTTCCACAATCATCGAAAATGATGTGAATTCGTCATTTATTCGCAATAAATTGTTAAGGCTGTTGTTGACGAAAGTTTGTCCCAAACCTATAATAAAAGGACGGGCCCCGGCATATACCTTGTCCAAGGAGGTGTGTATGCATGCAAATATTCCGAAAAATGACCGCCGTTGTGGTGGCGGTACTCCTGTTTCTGCCCGCAAACTCCGCCCTGGTGGAGGGAGGAGAATCCCAGGCGGAGGAGGCCAGCACCCCCGCCTTTGATCCGCTGAAGGAGGCGGGATACCTTCCCGAGGGCATGGAGCCTTACATTGTAAGGGATTGGGAAAACGGCTCCTGGCTGTATGTCACCCAGGATCTGCGGGTGGAGATCACCCGCTACCGCCGCACGGCGCCAACCAAGCTGGTATGGTACATTGCCGACATCCGCAGCGAAAACGAGGTGATGCGCACCATCCCCTTCAATGAGGAGCGCCCCGGCCGCACCAACGGCCTGCCGGAGGACATGGCTGTCCGGCACAAGGCGGTCTATGCCCAAAGCGGCGACTTTTACTCCTACCGAGTGGCCAACAACAAGCGCACCGGCGTCATCATCCGAAACGGTGAAATCATCCACAGCAAAACATATTCCAAGCCCATTCTGACGCTGCCCAGCCTGGATACCGCCGCCTTCTTCCCCAATGGAGACATGAAGGTGTTCGAAGCCCACGAGCATTCCGCACAGGATTTCATCGATATGGGCGCCACGGAGGTGCTGGCCTTCGGCCCCATCCTTGTCAGGGACGGCGCCATCAATCCCGTGATGAACACCAACTTTACCCATGAGGAGCCCCGCAGCGCCATCGGCATCATCGGCCCCGGCCACTACATCGGCATGCTGGCGGAGGGCCGCACGGCATTTTCCGAGGGCTGCGGCCTGAAATTCATGGCGGAAACGCTCTACGACATGGGCTGCATCGACGCGCTGAACCTGGATGGCGGCGGCACCGCGGCCATGGTATTCATGGGCGAAAGCGTGGAGCTGGGCAGCGGTCAGGGCGTTTCCGAAAACGCCCGGGCCATCCCGGACATCCTGGCCATCGGCACGTATGATTAATGTAAAGGAAGCGCACAAATGATTCTGTTTTGCAGCGATTATCAGGAAGGGGCCCATCCCGCGATATTGGAAAAGCTTCATTCCATCAACCTTACGCAAAACCCCGGCTATGGAACGGATGATATCTGCCATAAGGCGGCGGAGCTGATCAAAGAAAAATGTCATTGCCCGGGCGCAGACGTCCACTTTCTGGTGGGCGGCACACAGACGAACACCACCGTGATCTCCGCCGCGCTGCGCCCCTACCAGGGCGTGCTGTGCGCCTATACCGGGCATATCAACACCCATGAGGCGGGCGCCATTGAAGCCGCCGGCCACAAGGTGCTGGCGGTGCATAGCCCCGATGGCAAGATCACCGCCGCGCAGGTGGAAAGGGAGGTTGTCCTGCAGGCGGATTTTGAGCATACTGTCAAGCCCGGCATGGTGTATATCTCCTTCTCCACGGAAGCGGGCACCCTGTATACCCTGGCGGAATTGACGGCGCTGCGCCAGGCATGCGACAAGCACCGCCTGTACCTGTTCCTGGACGGCGCGCGCCTGGGCTACGGCCTGTGCGGGGAAGGCAACGACGTGAGCCTCCCGGATATCGCCCGGCTGTGCGACGTGTTCTACATCGGCGGCACCAAGGGGGGCGCGCTGTTCGGCGAGGCCGTGGTCATCGTAAACCACGCCCTGAAGCCTGATTTCCGCTACTTCATCAAGCAGCGGGGCGGAATGCTTGCCAAGGGCTGGCTGCTGGGCGTGCAGTTTTTGACGCTCTTTGAAGCGGACCGCTACCTTGCCGCCGCCGCCCATGCCCAGCGCCTGGCCATGACCATCAGGGACGCTCTGCGCCGCCTGGGGATTCCCTTTCTGATCGATTCCCCCACCAACCAGCAGTTTCCCATCCTGAAGGATGAGGTTCTTCAAAAGCTGTCGGACCGGTACGCCTTCTCCATCCAGGAAAAGACTGACGATACCCATACGGCTGTGCGCATCTGCACCTCCTGGGCCACCAGGGAGGAGGACGTGCAGGCGCTTATCCGGGATTTGGGGAGCGCCGTCTCCTGAAAGCCCCCGCCGGCGGCAGATGATAAGCCTGCAGGTTTCTTACCGAAGCCTGCAGGCTTATCGTATCCGTCCCTCCATCCTTTAGCCCGCAAAGCTGCGGCGCTCACCTGCTTTAAAGGAGTACACAGCGCACGTTTTTCCCGTGTCATTGGGGTACAGCCCCCTTAAGTCTATCTGAAATGTGCGCCCCTGCTCCGCCCGGTTCCAAAGGGTAAAGCCGCCGGGAGCATATTCGTACTCGACCTGATAGGCATCCAGGCGCACTGTTCCATGGGAAGCCAGCAGAGGCGCGATCACCAGGTCCGTGTCCAGACCGCAGCGCACCCCAAGATAGTCGTGCACCAGCACCCAGAGGAACACGCAGGGGTATTCGTAATAGTACGCCGCGCCATGCCAGTTTTTATCATCCTGATAATACACATGGTTCATATCATACCGCTCGCCCATGCGGTATCCGTCTATCGCCGCCTGGTCCGCCACCTGCTTTAGCTGCCTGTGCAGCACATCACCCGCCCCAAGGCGCGCCCAATAAGCGGAATCCCAGCACCAGTACCTTCCGGCGGCGCACAAATCATAAGGCCCTCCGGAGCCGATTTCATCCGCCGTGTACTCAGCGATGCAAGGGGATAAAAATGTGGGGAACCGCTGAAACTCGTCAAAGTGCTCCCGGACCAGCGCCTTCACCGCGCCGGCCTGACGCTGGTCGGCATATCCAAACAGCACCGGCAGGATATTGCCCAGCAGGTGGATATGATCATGGACGCGCCCGTGCCTGTCGATCCAGTCCACAAAACGCCGGTTCCCTTCATCCCAAAACCCATCGGGCACTGGTTTCACCAGCGCCTTTGCTATTTTCCCGGCCAGGCTGCGAAGCCGCCCGGCTTGCTCCGTCCGGTCAAGCAGAATCTCCAGCTCCGCCAGCAGCTCCAGCGCATGGGCCGCCATGGCGGCGGACATGCATTCCATTCCGTCTTTGATGACCTGATCCTCATAGAATACATCCGACCACAGCTTGCCGTTGCGGTCAGTCAGGTGCTCCAGCAGGGAAGCCGCCCCTTCCAGATCCCCGATGCGGGCGCTGAGCCACCCCTTGTCCTTGGTGGCCGCATAGTACAGCCACGCGGTCTCCAGAATTTCCACATTTCCTGTTACCAAAAACATCTCGGCGTTTTCCGTATGGTCATAGCTGTCCCTGCGCACATGGTATTCCCGGTTTCCATTGGGCTGTACGGCGCAGGGGTTGCGCCATAGCCCGGTGGGATCCTCCCGCATCATAAGGAATTGCAGGTCCATCATGCGCTCCACGGCTGTAAGCCCGCAAGCATCGGCCAGGGCCAGGCGCCCTTTGCACTGAAACTCGTGGTCCACATCCGGGTAGGTACCCGCATACTGCCCGGGCTGCAGCGTGCTCACCACATAGCCTGTATGCATGGGATAATCCTGCGCGTCCGTCCATTCGATCACCGAGGGCACAAGGGTATCCCAATAAAAGTGGGCGTAAGCCCTTTCCAGCTTTTCGCCGCCTTCAAACCTCAGGGATAGGCATTCGCCCAAAATATTGCAGGGGGGCCTGCCCGGATAAAGCGTAACCGTATAGCCGCCGGGGGGCAATTGTACCTCGGCACCGTCCGGCACGCCGCGTGCGGTTTTCTTTCCATGGCCGTCGATGCAAACCGCCTTTCCGGCCGTCTCCTTTTCCGGCAGAATCCACAGCCTGCCTTCACAACAGATCATTTGGGTTTTTAGGGAGAGGCAAAGGCTGTACATTCCCGCTTCCGCCGGGCGGATGCCCGCCACGCGGGAGGGGCCGAAGGAAAGGCAGGCGCCCCCTTCACCGGCGGACAGCAGATACTCTGTTTCCTTTTTCCGTACCAGGTGCCCGCCGGTTATTCCATAGGGCAGACCTTGCGGCGTTTCGCTTTGATGATGGATGGTTTCCCTCCATGACGGAACCGGGGGTTTTGGGGGGTGGCGGGGT
>JAEWWY010000210.1 GCA_023458835.1 Bacillota bacterium | reverse complement strand
ACAAGGCATGCCGCCTGCATGCGGGTGGCGATCAGGGCGGTATCCGTGTAATTTCCGCCGATGGTGGAAAGGTTTTGCAGGTTCTGCTGGAACATGGAAAGCGCCGTGGCCAGGGTCACATGGTTCTTCATGAACATGGCCGGGGTGTAGTAATCGTTCCAGTTCCAAACCAGGGCGAAGAGCAGCACCGTCAGCATTACGGTGCCGGCGTTGGGCAGCATCACCCGCAAAAACGTGCCTGCGGGGGTGCAGCCGTCGATTTCCGCCGCCTCCTCCAACTCATGGGGCATGCTCAAAAAGAACTGGCGGTAGATAAAAATGTACAGGCCGCCCCGAAGCCCCATGCCAAGCAGGGCCGGCAGCCAGAACACCCAATAGCTGTCGATCATGTTCACGGGCCTCACCGCGCCCCCCGTGGCGCGGTAAAGCAGGCGCAAAAGCCCGAACAGGTCAAAATACCTGTAGGTGGTGTACAGGGATGTGGATATGGCCTGCTGCGGCACGATCATGGTGAGGACGACCAGCAGGAACATCGCCTTGCGGCCCCGGAACTGGAACCTTGCAAAGCCGTATCCCGCCGTAAGGCACATGGCCACCTGCATAAAGGCCGTGACCACGGCGGTGAGCAGCGTATTGGGCAGGGAGGCGCCGATCTCCAGGATATCCATGGCATCCCGTATATTCTCCATGGTCAGCGCCTTGGGCAGCCAGATCACCGAGGGGTCATACGTCTGCATATAGGGCTTGAAGGCGTTGGAGACCATGTACAGCATGGGATAGAGCACCACAAAGCTCATGGCGGCAAGCAGCAGCAGCCGGAAAAGCCGCGCAAGCCATGCTGTCCCATGGCGCGCCAGGCGGACCGCGTGATGGCGTGTTTTCATAAGAAGCTCCGTCTGCGCCAATTTCATTCCTCCATTCTTCTGGCCAGCCCGCCCAGGATCCAAAAGGCCAGCGTCAGGATCAGGGCGATCACAGCCATATAGATCCAGCTCATGCTGGCCGCCAGGCCAAACTGAAACTGGCTGCCAAAGCCCGTGCGGTAAATGGCGGCCATGACCCGGTTGCCGGTTTCCTCGGTGCCGTAGGCCAGAAAGGAATCGATGATGGAATACACCACGTTGAGCAGCATGATGGGCACCATCTGGGGCACGGTGATCTTCCAGAAGGAATCCCATTCCCCCGCCCCCTCCATGCGGGCCGCCTCATACGTGCTGGGGGGGATCTTTTGCAGGCCGCTCAAAAACAGCAGGATTTGAACCCCGGATTCCATGATCAGCGCGAAGACCCTGTTGACGATCTCATTGACGCCGTTGACGATCCACAAGGGCAGATTGGCGCCGGTCATGGCCTCCCGGAGCCCGGCGCTTTGAAAGATGTAGGCGTTTTGCGTGGCGCCCAGGGTATTGCCGTTGATGATGCCCTGGAGCATCACATACGTAACGCCGCTGGTGATGATCACCGGCAAAAAGAACACGCTGCGGAAAAAGCCTTTGCCCCGGAATTTCTGGTTGAGCAAAACCGCGATGAACAGGCTGAGGATCACGATCAGGGGCACCTTGTAGGCCATCTCCAGCACCGCGCCGGTGAGCAGGGGCACGAACCTGGCATCCTTCAAAAGCATGAAGGCATAGTTGCCGGCGCCCACCCAGGTTAACGCAAAGCCCGTATCCGACATTTTGATGTCGTTTAAGCTGTACCACAGGGACTGAAGGACAGGCGCTGCAAAGAAGAAGAGGAAACCCAGCATCCAGGGCAGCACAAACAGGTATCCCCAGCGGGCCTTGCGCCGCTTCAGCCTGCCGGAAGTGGAACCGCGGATCATTGCGCCTTCACCTCCACCGCAAGGAAGCCAAGGGGCGGAACGGCCTTCCCCTCCGCCTGCGCTTCTTCCCCGCCATAGTTTACATAGACCGCCAGGGTTTCGTATACGGTGCGCGCCAAAGTATCGGACAGGCGCTCATGGCTTGTCATCCGCTCCGCCGCCACACGGCTTAATACCGGGAACAAGGTGTTGTAATCCCGCCTGAGGGTATCGGCCCAGGCGTCAAAATCCGGGGAATACAAAAACGTCATCCGGGAGGAAAGCAGCTCCTCCTTGTTTTGCTTTACAAAGGAGTACATGGGGCTGGCGCCGTATTCCAGGCACTTCAAAACCGCTTCCCGGGGGCTGGAATAGTGATTCATGGCGCCCATGGCATAGGGGATATAGCCGTGGAACACCATCTGGTAAAAGGGAACGGCCTCATCGCAAATGGCGTAATTGCTGCTGCCGGCGGGCACATCAACCAGGTGGGCGGCCAGGGCCGCCGCGTAGCCGTTGCCGTGGGACAGCATCAGGCCGGGGCTTACCGCCATGACATCCTTGAGCGTATCCCGCACAATCCCGGGCACATCGCCCCGGCCCGTGCCGCCGGTACGGTTGTCGCTGGTGCAAATTTCGCCAAAACCCTCCAGGGAAAGGCCGGAAAGGCCCAGTGCCTTGTACTTTTCCATCAGCCGGCCGGCAAACAAACGGTAGCGGGCCGGGGAAAGCAGGTACCAGGGCGGGATCTCCCCGTTCACCGCAGCGTTGTCGTAATTGAGCTGGTATTGCATCTGCGGGGCGTTGACGGGGGACAGCACCGCGTCCCACAAGGCGGAAAAGCCGTTGCCGCCCTTGTATACCCTGGTCAGGTCAAAGCCGGGGTACAGCCCTCCGCCCCGGCCTTCAAGCTTCCTGGCCAGGGCCGCCATCTGTTCCCCGGTGCCAAGGCCCTTTTGCATCTGAATGCCCTGGGGGATCCTTTCATAGGCGCTGTCCCTGACCCAGTTTGCATAGCGCACCACGGTTTGGGGGATACCCAGGTCTTCCGCCATGCTGTCAATGTCGGAAACGGTGGTCAGCCCAATGGCCCTGGTATAGGGGAAGCCCAGGAACTGGGCCTGCTTTTTGACGTAGCCGTATACGTCCAGGTACAGAGGGTATTGCCCTTTTTGGACGCGCCGCTCCAGCCCCTGTTCCTCCATTAAATAGGCCCGGTACTTGTCCGCCATTCCCGCGTAGGAGCTTTCCCGCTCGCCGGTCAGGCAGTAATACCGCAGGGTATACGTGCCGGCGGTCAGCCCCTCCCGTTCGCTGACGCCTGTAATGCGGGCGTCAAACTCCTTTTTGTACATCATGACGGAGCCGCTGGAGCGCACCTGAAACTCGCTGTAGGCATAGTTGTAGCTGGTCAGGTTCGATACCCTGGCATGGAGGACGGCCTTGGCGTCGTTTTCCACGATCACCGCCAGGTAGCCGTGGCCGCGGCCGCCGCTGCCGAATACCGGCAGTCTGGCCGCCGCCTCGTTTTTCTGCGCGGTCCTTTGCAGCACCAGGGCGGAGCCCACCTGGCCCTCCACGCCGTAATCCCTGCCGTATAGCTGGGCCTTGTACTCCGGCATGGCGGTGACGCCGTTGTTGTAACGGATCAGCGCCCCGGAGCCGTCGGGAACGAACAGGTAGCCTTCCGCCGTGGAATCCTGGCTGTCAAAGGCGGGCCAGATATCCAGGGAGGAAACGGTATTCACCCCCCGCATTTCCAGGCCGTCCACAGGCACGCTGACCTCCACATAATCGTCCTTCAGGCGGTAGATGACGGTGACGGCGATTTCCGCCTTGACAAAATCGTACCGGCAAACGGCGGCCTTGTTTTCCATGCGCACCGTCAGGCCGTCCTTGTTCACGCTCTCCGCCTGGGAGGGGGCGGACAGCGCCGTGCCCCGGTCGCTTTGGTAATTGAGCACAAGCTGGGACTGCAGCGTCATCTTGTGCACGCCCTTGGCCTTTGCGTCAGGCTTTTCAGGGTTGGAACGCCACAGGTATCCGTCCGCCTTGTTCTGCACAATGACCTGGCCCGAGGCCGGATCGATATACAGCGCCAGCAGCCCGTTTTCATCCACCGTTTCAAAGCCGTCCGGCGCAAGCCCCAGGGCGGCGAAAGGAAGGGATGTCAAAAACAGCAGGGCCGCAAGCCAGAAGACAAGCTTCGCGTTTTTCACCTTCATCCTCTCCTTTCTACAGGCGGAACATGATTTCGTGATAGATGGTGGTTGCGAATACCCACATTTGCTGGAACAGGCTGTAGGCCAGCACCATCAGCACCAGCAGGATCGCTACGGCCAATGCGGTGAGCCCAAGATTCAAAAGTGTTTTCTTCAGCGTAAGCTGGTTCACATGGTATATGCCCATCACCAGCAGGACGGCCGACCAGCCCATGGTGATCATGCTCAAAAAATCCAGGAAGACCTTCATGTCCAGCGTCACAAAGTTGCTGATCACCGCCCGCGCGGCCATGCCCAGGATCAAGGGGACAAGCGCGTAGGAAAAGGCAATGAACAGCTCGTGCTTTTTGCCCTCGCAATCACTCATCAGCGAGGAGACCGCCAGATTGCTCACATAGGCCAGCGCAAAGCTGCCCACCGAGCCCAGGAACAAAAGCTGCACGTTGAAGCGGTCGATACGGTTTGGATTGAAGGCAAAGCCCGTCTGCAGGTATTCAAACACCGTGGCCAGGAAAAACGCGAGCAGCACCACGGCGCCTGAGGCCACGGAGCCGAGGCCCGCATACTTTACGCCCTCAAAGCCCTGATAGGGGTGGGCCATGCAGTAAAGGGGCGCCCGGAAAAGGCCGTCCCGCCGCTTTTCCCTTCCTGTTCCGCGGCGCTTTTTGTAAAAGCCCCGGCCCTTTGCCGATACAAAAAGCAATACGGCCAAAAGAAGGATCCAGCCCATGTTCTTTCTCACCGCTTGCAGGGAGTATTCCTTGAAGGCATCGCTGTAGGCCGCCCTGTAATTGCCCTGGCGGAAGCAATCCATGGCCTTCCCGTAATCCTCAAGCTGAAAATAGGCCTTCCCCAGGCCGAAGTAGGCCATGTTGTAGTTGTTGTCCATCCGCAGCACTTCCTGCCAGGGCCGGATGGCTTCCCGGTACCGCCCGTCGTTGTAAAGGGCGCTGGCCTCATGGATGGCCCGGCCGAAGGCGGTGAGCTCAAACACGGTGACGGTGCCCGCCTGGGCATCCAGCACCAGGATATCCTCCCCCACCCGCTCCATGGTCACCGGGTCCTGAAACAATCCGTCCTGCGTGCCGTAACCGCCGAAGGTCAGCAGCACGCCGGTGGTTTCGGTAAACTGGAGGATGACCCTGGTGGTCTTGTTCAGCGCGGTATAGATGCCGTCCTTCTCCGGCAGCACATCCGTGAAAGCCAGCGACGGGCCGCCCGGAAAGATATCGATGCCCATGGGGTTCAATTTGGCAAGGGTCCTGCCAGCTCCCGCTTCCCCCGACACCACCACGGCGTAGATCATATCCTCCTCATCAATGGCCACATTGCCGTATTCGATGGGGATGAAGGATTCCATCCCCTCCCGCTGCGCCCGAGTTAGAAACATGCGCCAAATCTTTTGCAAGACCATCTTGGACGTAACCGTTACATGGCTGGAGCCGAAAAAGTTCAAAAAAGCGCCGTCTTCATAAAAGCATACCAGCCCCTGGTATACCCCCTGGGACAGCACGTACACGCGCCCCGCGCTGTCCGCCACCACCTTTTGCGGCTTGTAAGGGGTAGCCTCCTCATACAGGTCGCTTTCGGGCCGTGTATACAGGCGGTGAAGCTTCCCTTCCCTGCTTACGCGGGCCACAGCGCCCATTTCCTCATCGGCGATGTAGATATCGCCGTCCCTGCCGGCAAAAATGCCCTTGGGGCGGATCAGCGCCGTGTTGTCAAAGGCGCTGTATTCCCGAAGAAAGCGGTAACCGCTGTCCAATACGATAACCCTGGCATTGCCCGTATCGGCAATGTACAGCTCGCCGTGTTCCGCGTCCCAGGCCAGGTCCTGGGGCTGGCTCAAGGGCGTGATCCCCATGGACGCGGCGTCCAGCA
>JAEWWY010000209.1 GCA_023458835.1 Bacillota bacterium | reverse complement strand
GTCGACCAGGCGGAACAGGGGCCGCTGATACTTCCCGACCCGAAGCTGCGCTTTATCGACCGGACGCAGGTGGCGGAGGGGCTTACCATTTTGCGCAAGCTGCCCCTGGGGAGAAAGCACTGCACCGCGCTGCTGGCGGTGAATATGGACAGGAGCGCCTTCCTTAACCAGATTCAAAGCATTGCCGCAGGCACCAACACCTTCCTGCTCATACTGGACGACAAGGGGGATGCCGTCAGCTATAACGACTGCGAGTACGCGCCATCCTACATCGCGCAGATGGATGCCATCAAACGGGCGGCCGGCCAGGACAGAACGGGCGAGCTGATCTCCATTGGCGGAATGGAAACGGTGGTCACCGCGGATACATCCGCCGTCAGCGGCTGTACCTATATCATGGTGCAGCCCATAACCAAGTATTATGAGCGGTCCCAGCGCGTTACCACCATCAGCCTGTGGCTGACATTGCTGGTGCTGGTGCTGGGGGTTTTTATGACGGTAATCACGGCAAAGCAATTGTATCAGCCGGTGGAGCGGCTCCTGACCTCCACGAAGACGCCCCGCTATGCGCAAGGCGGTGCCCGGTATCAGGAATTCCGCATGCTCTTTGAACGCTTTCATGAGATTGCAAAAACCAATGCCGACTTGAACGCAAAAACGCAGAAGTATCATCCCCTGGTATGCGAAAAGATCACCCGTGATCTTTTGTTTGGCAGCGTCACAAGCGAGGAGGTGGTCAGGGAGCGGACAGCGCTGGCAGGCCTTAGTTATCCCGAAAACACCGTTCACTGCGTAGTGGGATATCATATCGATCACTACCGTGAATTTTGCGGCCGCTTTTCCGCCGAGGATCAGGTGCTTTATGAATTCGTGATCAAAAACATCCTGGCGGAGCTTTTGGAGAACTGGTGCTGGACGGGTTCCAGCATTCCCGGCCTTGACCCGTCGGAATCATATTATCTGCTGGCGCTGCCGGACCTTCCGGAATCGGCCGAACAGCTCTTCCATCAATGCAGCGCGGCCTGCATAAGCATTGAGCAGTATTTCCCCTTCAGCATCACCATCGGTATCGGTTCCTTCAAAAATACCATACAGGAAATCCCCACCTCCATGCGGGAGGCCGGCATCGCCATGGCTTGCCGTTTCTTGATGGGGCGCGGGCAGGCCATCTTCTACCCCCAGGCCGTTGTGCAAAACAAGGCGCAGGCCCACTTCCCCGTAGACCTTGAAAAGCGCCTGTGCGACCATATACGCGCCGCGGATATTGTAAAGGTGCACGACAGCCTGAAGGAATTGTATGAAGCCCGTGAAACGGGGATGATGCTGCAAATGCTGGGGGCGCGGAGCGTGTTCTCCCATTATGTCAACTGCATCATGGGCGTATTGCATGAGTTGGGATACCATCTGGAGGAAATCACATTGTGTACGGGAGACATGGCCGCCAGGCTTTCCGGGCTGAGGGAAATTGCCGAGTTTGAAGCCTGCTTCACCGATTTTTGCAATGACGTCACCACCTTTATCGCACAGCGCCATACAAAGACATCCTGCCATATTTATGAGCTGACCCTTGCATTCATTGATCAGCATTACAGCCGGGATGTAACCATCGCCGATCTTTCCGACAAGCTGATGTATTCCTCCACCTATATCAACCGCATGCTCAAGCAGCAGTGCGGCAATACATTCAACGACCTGCTTTGCGAAAAGCGGATGCATGTGGCCAAAGAATTGTTGAAAAGCAGCAAAATGCCTGTTGGCGATATCGCCAAAGCAACGGGCTTCAACAGCATTCAAAGCTTTAACCGAGGCTTCAAAACCATGACGGGCGTCACGCCTACCGCCTACCGCAGCGGGCAGGGATTGAGCGGCTGACAAGCGAATACATGACCTGGAACAAAGGAGGAGTATTATGAAAATTGCGGTCGGGTCCGATCACGCGGGGTTTCCGCTAAAAGGAAAAGTGCTGGATGTTCTCCGGGCAAAGGGGCATGAGATCACCGATTTTGGAAGCTTTGATCCAAGCCCTGTGGATTTCCCCGATATTGCCAAAAAGGTGTGCGGCGCCATCCTGGATGGAAGCTGCCAGCGGGGCATCATGTTCTGCGGCTCAGGCGTTGGCGCCTGCATCGCCTGCAACAAGATTTCCGGTATCCGTGCCTCCGTATGCCATGACATCTTTACCGCCCATCAATGCGTGGAGCATGATGACGTGCAGGTGATCGCCATGGGCGCGCAGATCATCGGCCATACGGTGGCGCTGGAGCTGATCGATCTGTTCCTTGCCGCGGAGTTTTCCACCAGCGAGGAATTCCGCCGCCGCGTTAAAAAGCTGGAAATGATGGATGGATCCTCCAGGTGAGCTGGCGCGCGAAAAAACATTCATACACATATACGCATGGGCCGGAGCCCATGCCTTTTTCTTTTCCAAATGGCGCATTTACCGGAAAGGACGCGATGAACCTTCCTCTTTGATCCCTTAGCACGATGGGCGCACTTCATTCCGGCAGGTGATTTATAATGGGTAGTGGAAACATGTTGACGCAGGGCAAGGCTTGCCCTATAATCATACTATTTTCCGGCACTCCTATTTGAATAACCGTTGAAAGAAGGCTCCTATGAACAATCCCTTAAGCTATCAGGCAACGGAGTATGATTGCGGGCCTACCGCGCTTCGCGATGCCATCAGCTTTTTGTATGACCGCAAGGAGATCCATCCTGAGGTGATCAAATATATCAACCTGTACTGTATGGATGCTTATGGCCAGGAGGGCGAGCCCTGCAAAAACGGCACCACGGCGGTGGCCATGGCCTACCTGGCCAACTGGCTCAACCAGTACGGAGAAGTGAAGCACTGGCCCATCCATTGCCAGGTATTGATCCAGGATGATATCTATATGGGCCAGAACAGCCGCATCATCGCGGCGCTGCAGCAGGGCGGCGTGGCGGTGCTGCGGGTAATACTCGATTGCGCCCACTATATCCTGCTGACAGGCACGGAGGGAGACTATGTGCATGTCTTCGATCCGTACTACTGGCCCCACGATTTTCCCGATAAGCGGATCATTACCGTTCTTGACCAGCCGGAGAGGCTGAACCGCAAGGTCCACTTCGATATATTCAACAGCGAAGGCAACGGCTATTACAGCCTGGGCCCCAAGGAGAAGCGCGAATGTGTCCTGGTTTTCAACAAGAGCACGCGCCTGGACAACAGCGCTTTGGAATACGCGATTTGACGCGGGAGGCAACTATGCAGATTGACAGGCTGGCCAGGGAGCAGGAAGCCTATATCATTGCGCAGCGCCGCCATTTTCATCAGCATCCGGAGTTGTCCTGGGAGGAATACAAAACCACCCAGGCCATCGCAGGCGAATTGGAAGCCTTGGGCATCAAGGTCTGCCGCTTTCCGGACAAAACGGGCGCACTGGGCATCCTCCACGGCAAAAAGCCATCCGCCTCCCCGAAAACCGTGGTGCTCAGAGCGGATATCGACGCGCTGCCCATTCTGGAAAAGACCGGCCTTCCTTTTGAAAGCACAATCCCCGGCGTGATGCATGCCTGCGGGCATGACTGCCATACCGCCATGCTGCTGGGCGCCGCCAGAATCCTGTACGGGCTGCGGGACGCGTTTTCCGGGGAAGTGCGGCTGCTTTTCCAGGGGGCGGAGGAGACCAGCAGCGGCGCAAGATATTATATAGAGCAGGGCGTGCTGGAGCATGCGGATGCCGTTTTCGGCATGCATATCTGGGGAAACTTTGGCGCGCCGTTTATCGACATCCAGCCCGGGCCAAGAATGGCCAGTTGCGACAACTTCAAGATTACCGTACAGGGGGTTTCCGCCCACGGGAGCGCGCCTCATCAGGGTGTGGATGCCATTGCGGCCGCGGCCGGTATCATCATGCAGGTGCAGACCCTGGTTTCCCGCGGCAACGATCCAGTGAATCCGCTGGTGATTTCCATCGGGGAAATCCACGGAGGCAGGCGGTTCAATATTGTTGCCGATCAGGTGGAGCTTATGGGAAC
>JAEWWY010000208.1 GCA_023458835.1 Bacillota bacterium | reverse complement strand
TCAGGGCCAGATCATCCATTTGAAGGCGCCCTGGCCCAGGATCACCATGGCCCAGGCTGTGAAGACCCATAGCGGCGAGGATTATTACACTTGGGCGGATGACGCGGCTGCCAGGGATGTATGCAAGCGCCGGGACGTATTTGTGGAGAAGAATGCCACAATGGGCGACTGCCTTGCCGCGCTGTTTGACGAGTTTGCGGAAGACAAGCTGATTCAGCCCACCTTCATCATTGACCATCCCGTATCCATCTCGCCTTTGGCCAAACGCAAAAAGGACGAGCCGGATATGACCGAGCGGTTTGAGTACTTTATTACCTGCCGCGAGATGGGCAACGCTTTTTCAGAGCTCAATGACCCTGTGGATCAACGCCGGCGGTTTGAGGAGCAGGTGGCGCTGCGCCGGACCCAGGGGATTATGGCCCAGGTGGACGAGGACTTCGTCAACGCCCTGGAATACGGCCTTCCTCCCACCGGCGGCCTTGGCATTGGCCTTGACCGGCTGGTGATGCTGCTGACCGACAGCCCCTCCATCCGCGATGTATTGCTGTTCCCCACCATGAAGCCCAGGGAGTGATCTGCCCGCCCCAGAAAGGAACGCCCATGGCTATCAAAACGTCCCTTACCTCCGAAAAAGTCAAAAACCATTTTGCCTACGGCTATTGGAAATACCTGATCCTGATCGTGGCAGCCATTGCCGGCTGGAATCTGATCTATCAGACAACGGAGTACCGCCCGCCGGATGAGAAGCGCATTGATTTTTACGTAGCCAGCAATACCATGGACAGCGATGCTGTCAAGGCCTGGCTGGATCAAGCCCGGGAGCAGAATTTCCCCGATCTGGAGCTGATGGAAGCCTATACCGTGATGTCGGGGACAGATGACCCCTATGCCCAAATGCAGCTTTCCACCTTCATTATGGCAGGGGAGGGCGACGTATACCTGCTGGATGCGGAACGATTTAAGAGCTATGCTTCCCAGGGAGCCATGGCTCCGCTGGAAGGCTATGTGGCGGATGGTTCTTTGCGTGTTGAGGGGCTCCAGGTGTCGGGCGGCTATGTGACGGTGGCGGATACGGGCGAACGTCACCTGCTGGGCATTCCCACAGACAGCCTTTACGGGCTGATCAACCGTTTTGGCATAGATTGCCGCGGCGCTGTTTTATGCGTGATGGTGCGCAGCGGCAACGAGCAAAATGCGGTGAAGTTTGTAGATTACCTGATTCAAAATATGCAGGAACCGGCGCCGGAATGGCTGGCGCCCTTGTCCACGCAGCCTTGACCCCTGGGCCATTTTCCTGCGCACCCTTTTCCCCTGCCCGCATAAAAATGAAAAAAGAAAGGGCACACAGTATATTTTTCCAGCGATCCGGTCAAACTGGAACTGGAAAACCAGTGGAAGGGGGAAATACGATGCCGGGTCAAAAATGCATCCTCTGCGGAAAGGAATACCCAGCCGGCTTGCATGTGCTGGGATGCCTGATCTGCTTTCCGTGTGAAAAGAAACTGCTGATGCCCGACGGGGCCCAGCGGCTGAGCGTCCAGCGGCGGCGCAGGCTGGGCCAATGGGTCCGGACCGCGCAGGCGGTAAGCCCTATGGTACATAGCTGCAGGCGCTTATCCTGAGTCAAAATGGTGGGCCACTAGACGCATTCTTTCGGGGATGCGTTTTTTGCTATGCCGGGATTGCTTGCAATTCTTGGCCATTCCCTGTAAAATGGCGGGGAAGGTGAAGAATATGGCTCTTTCCCGCCCCCTGCATGAGATGGCCCTGCGCAACAGAAACCGCCTGCGCCTTCATGTGCCCGGCCATAAGGGGCGGGCGTTGTTCGGTGCGGAATCCGTCCAGATGCCGGACATGACCGAGCTTCCCGTGACGGATGATCTGTACGCCCCTTCCGGCCCAATCGTAAAGGCGCAGGAGCTGATGGCCCAAGCGGCCGGGGCAGCCCACACGCTGCTGCTTACCGGAGGCTCCACGGCGGGCATCCTTACCATGCTGCTGTACAGTGCAGAGCCTGGCGATACGGTGATCCTGCCCCGCAATGCCCACCTTTCCTTTATCAATGGCTGTGTGCTGGCCGACTTGAACCCCGAGTACGTACCCCTTCAAATGACCCTGGATGGGTATGCTTATGCGCCGGAGGAAGGCTTTCTAACGGCAATTGCGCGCCGCCCTGAGGCCCGGGCGGTGGTTGTGACAAGGCCGGACTATTATGGCGGCATGATGGATTTGACCCGTATTGCCGCCGCCGCGCACGAAAAAGGCATGCGGTTGCTGGTGGATGAAGCCCATGGGGCGCATTTGCCCTGGATGGAAAGCATTAGGCCTGCCGCTTTTTATGGAGCCGACCTGTGGGTGCAGTCGGCCCACAAGACGCTGCCCGCATTGACTGCCGGGGCATTTTTGCACCTTGCCCCGGGGGAGGATGCACAAAGGGCGCTGCGGATGCTGCGCATGGTTCAAACCTCCAGCCCGGCCTTTTATCTTTTGCAATCGCTGGACGATGCCAGGGCATGGATGGAGGAGCATGGCGCCGAAGCGCTGAAGGAACTGCAGAGCCATTTATTTACGTTCCGGGTGCGCATGAAGGCGCTGGGATACGCGGATGCCCATGAGTCCTGGCATGATCTCCCCCTGGAATTTGATCCCACCCGCCTGGTGATTACGGCCCCCCAGGGCGGTTATACGCTGGCGGAAAACCTGCGGGAACAAGGCATCGACGTGGAGATGGCGGATGACCGGCGCATCGTCTGCATCCTGAGCGTGATGGACGGGAAAGAAACCTTCCGGCGCCTGCTGCCGGCATTGGAAAAAGCGGCAGGATCGCCCAAGGCAAGTATGCCGCCTGTGCCGCGCGCGTATCCCATCCCCCGGCAGGTCATGCGTCCGCGGCAGGCAGTGCTTGGGAAACAGGAACCGGTGGAACCATCCCTGGCGGTTGGGCGCGTTTTGGGAACAAGCGTCGGGCTGTATCCGCCGGGCATTCCGCTGATAGCGCCGGGCGAAGAAATTACGCCGGAAGCGGCGGCGATTCTGCTGGCCGCGCCGGAGGAAAAGCGCTTTGGCCTTTGCGGCGGGCAATTCTTATGTGCTTTGAAATAATGGATTCGGAGGCTGTTGCCTGATGGTGCGTATACCTTATGATGCCGTGCTCTTTGATCTGGATGGTACTTTGACCCGCTCGGAAGAAGGCATTTTGAATTGCGTCCGGTACGCCCTTGTGAAGATGGGGCGGGAGATCCCGCAGGAGCAAACGCTGCGCGCGTTTATCGGACCGCCGCTGTATGGCTCTTTTCGGGATTTGTGCGGCATGGAGGAGGCGCAATGCATCCAGGCGGTGGCCTTGTACCGGGAGAGGTATGCAAAGATCGGGTTGTTTGAAAACGCCGTATACCCCGGTATCCGTATCTTGCTGCAAAAGCTGAAAAAGGCCGGGGTTTGGCTGGCTGTGGCTACCGGCAAGCCCCAGGGGCTGACGGAAAGGATCCTTGACCATTTCGGCCTGAGCAAGTTTTTTCAGGCTGTTGCAGGCATCAGCGAGGATGACCGGGAGGCCGATAAAAAGCAGTTGATTCGCCGGGCGCTTCCTGCCAGGTATGAAAAGGCCGTTATGGTGGGAGACCGCCGTTTTGACATGGAGGGCGCCAGGGGGACGGGTATCACCGCCGTCGGCGTCACCTATGGATACGGCGGCCGGGAGGAGCTGCAAAATGCCGGGGCGGATCACATTGTACCGTCTGTGGCGGACTTGGCGGCGCTGCTGTGCCCAGACATGCCAGCGCCCAGGGGTTTTTTTCTCTCGGTGGAGGGGCTGGACGGCAGCGGCAAGAGCACGCAGGTGGATTTGCTGGAAAAGCATCTTCATCAATGGGGCTTTGAGGTGAAGCGTACCAGGGAGCCGGGCGGATGCCCGATAGCTGAAAAGATCCGCCACGTGGTATTGGATATTGCCAACCTTGGCATGAGCGCCACCTGTGAGGCGCTGCTGTATGCGGCCTCCCGCGCCCAGCATGTGAGGGAGGTCATCCGCCCATCCGTCAATCAGGGCATGGTGGTGCTGTGCGACAGGTTTGTAGACTCCAGCATCGCCTATCAGGGCGGCGGCCGCCAGTTGGGGGTTCCGCAGGTGGCAGCCATCAACGCTCCTGCTGTGGATGGGCTGATGCCGGATTGCACGGTATATATTGATATCAATCATGAAGAAGCGCTTAAACGCAGGGGCAAGGCTTCCGCGCTGGACCGCATTGAGGTGGAGCCCTTATCCTTTCACGCCAGGGTGGAGGAGGCCTTCCGCCGGCTGATTCTGGAAAACGGCAACCGGTATGTGACGGTGGACGGCAC
This sequence comes from Bacillota bacterium, assembly GCA_023458835.1. Taxonomy (GTDB): domain Bacteria; phylum Bacillota; class Clostridia; order Christensenellales; family Aristaeellaceae; genus JAEWAH01. The sequence continues at coordinate 695 of JAEWWY010000208.1, read as the reverse complement.
TTTGTCCCCCGAGGAAATCGGCAAGCAGGCCTTTGCGGCCGTGCTGCGCCGCTTGGAAGCGCTGGAGGAAGGATCATGACTCGGATCGTAGTGGGCATGTCCGGCGGGGTGGACTCCTCCGTATCGGCGCTTCTTCTCAAGCGGCAGGGGTTTGACGTGGTGGGCGTGTTCATGAAGAACTGGGAGGAGCAGGATGAAAACGGCGTCTGCACCGCGGAAGAGGATTGGCGCGATGTGCAGGAGGTTTGTTTCAGGATCGGCATCCCCTATTATTCGGTGAACTTTGCCAAGGAGTACCGCGACAGGGTGTTTTCCTACTTTTTGGATGAATATAGGGCAGGCCGCACGCCCAATCCAGACGTGCTTTGCAACCGGGAGATCAAGTTCAAGGCTTTTTTGGATTTTGCCATGAAGCTGGGGGCGGAGAAGATCGCCACCGGGCATTTTGTCAATCTTAAAAATGATGATGGATCTTTTAAGCTGCTGCGCGGCGCGGACGGCAACAAGGATCAGAGCTATTTTCTGTACATGCTTTCGCAGCAGCAGCTATCCCGGGCCATGTTCCCTGTGGGCCACATGACCAAGCAGCAGGTCAGGCAAATCGCCCGGGAAGAAGGCCTTTCCGTCAGCGAAAAGAAGGACTCCACGGGCATCTGCTTTATTGGCGAGCGTGATTTCAGAGCCTTTTTGCAGGC
>JAEWWY010000207.1 GCA_023458835.1 Bacillota bacterium | reverse complement strand
GGCTCGGGCGGTGCATTATTAAACATGGGATCAAACGAGTGATGAGTAGGCTCATAGGGTGGGGGAACAGCTTTACCCCTGCCCGAGCCATATTGCGGGCCTCTCATCGGCTGAAATCCCCGCTGATCATAATATCCATTTGCCAAGATGATCACCTTTCTTATCAACAGGCTAGGAGTTTGGGCAGCACGCTTGCCCATCATCTCCATACAATATGGTATGAGAAGCGCTGGATTCGGTGCGCTTCCAACGTGCCGGAGGTGGCGGGCCAGATGGAGATAAGCTTGTGCATGATCGTCAGGAATGAGGAGGCAGTGCTAGAGCGCTGCCTTACATGCGTCAAGGATGCGGTGGATGAAATAGTGATCGTGGATACGGGCTCCACAGACAGTACACGCAATATCGCCCTGTCTTTTACGCCTATGGTGTTTGATTTTCCCTGGGTGGATGACTTTGCAAAGGCAAGGAATTTCGCGTTTTCCAAGGCTACAAAAGATTACGTCATGTGGCTGGATGCCGACGATGTGATTACACCGGAATCATCATCGCGGCTAAAGGCATTGAAAGAAAACCTCGGCCCTGCCGTGGATATGGTGCTGATGCCTTACCATGTAGCCTTTGACGCGCAGGGGCAGCCAAGCCTTACCTATGAAAGGGAGCGCATCTTCCGCCGGGATAAAGGCTATCAATGGGTGGGAGCCATCCATGAGGTGATCCCTCCCGCCGGGCAAATGCTGCACGCGGATATCCCCATCCTTCACCAAAAGATTGGTCCTGGCGATCCGGACAGGAATTTGAGGATTTTTGAAAAGATGAAAGCTTCCGGGCAAACGCTTTCCCCCCGGGAAGAATACTACTATGCCAGGGAGCTGATGTTCCACCAGCGCTGGGAAGAAGCCATACATGCTTTGGATGCGTATTTGAACGCGGGCCTGGGCTGGCAGGAAAATATGATTTCCGCCTGCCTTGATCTTTCCGACTGCTATCTGGCTGTGGAAAAAAGGCCTGAATCGCTGGCGGCGCTTTTTCGCTCCTTCCAATACGATAAGCCAAGGGCGGAAGCCTGCTGCCAAATAGGCAGGCACTTTTTTGATGCGGAGAATTTTGGCTTATCCGCCTTTTGGTATGAGCTGGCCGCCTTTGGTAACCTTCCACGCCCGTCGGGCGGGTTCATGCAGCCGGATTGCTGCGGCTATATCCCGTATATGCAGCTTTGCGTATGCTATTACAGGATGGGAGATATGAAAAGGGCCATGGAACTGAATGACATGGCGGGAATCATCAAGCCTGATGATGCAAGCTATCTGTATAACAAGGCATTTTTTGAATCTCTTTCCGGAGGGGAGGGCGCCAAGCAGAATTAGCCAAGCAGGATCATGCAAAACTGCTACAATCGCCTATTTTTCATTGATCTCTTTACAGAAACGGTACGGAGGCGTATGCTATAACATGCGTTTATAACTCCATTGCCCGCGGGGAGGATTTATGGATACGTTCCGGCGGATATTGAAGTGGCTGAAGCCTTACCGGCGAAAGTTGACCCTCTGCATCGTTTTGCTTGTTTTAGTGACAGCGCTGCGCACAGTGGTACCCTATATTACCGAGGCGGTAGTAAACAGGGTACTTCCCCAACGGGATATGGGGCTGCTTTTGCAGTTGTGCGTGGCGCTGATTTTTGTCACCGTCATTCGCAGCTTGATGATGTACAAGCGCGGGATGCTCATCGAAGAGGTATCCCAAAGCGTGGTGTATGATCTGCGTACCGGGCTGTATGAACACATGCAGGAATTTTCCTATGGTTTTTATGATGCAAACCATATTGGTGAAATCATGAGCAGAATGACCGGGGATATCGAGGGCGTGCGTGTTTTTATCGTCACCGCCGTGGTAGGTGTGATCGAAAACCTGCTGATGTTCGTCCTGTCCCTGATCGGCATGAGCCTCATGTCCTGGCAGCTTACGCTGTGCATGGTCTGCTTCTGCCCGGTGGTGGCTGTTGTGGCCTGGCGGCTGCACCGCAGGATCCGGCCCGCCCACATGGCTGTTCGGGAGCAGAACGCCGTTTTGAACACCCGCACCCAGGAAAACATTGCCGGCGTTCGGGTGGTGAAGGCGTTTGCGCGGGAAGAGCATGAAAAGCAGGCCTTTTCTGAGGACAACCAAAAGGTATTGCAGAACAACCTGCAGGTGACCAGGATTTGGAGCACCTTCTTCCCCCTCATGGATATGATCGCCAGCTTTGCCGTGCCTGTACTGATCCTGGCCGGTTCCGCCCTTGTGGTGCGCGGAGACCTGCAAATCGGCACACTGGTAGGCGCCACCGGCTTTGTGTGGATGATCATCTCCCCCATGCGGCAGGTGGCCAGCTTTGTAAACGTTACCGCCAACGGCCTTGTATCCTCCGAAAAGCTGATCTACTACATGGATTTGGGTTCCATGGTCCGCAACCCTGAAAAACCCCGGGAAATTGAAAAACGGACAGGCCGTGTGGATTTTGACCATGTCACCTTTAAATACGGCGATAAAGCCGTTCTTAACGACATTGACCTGCATGTGGAGCCTGGCCAGACGGTAGCCGTCATGGGGGCTACCGGCGCCGGCAAATCCACCTTGGTGACGCTGCTGGGAAGATACTATGATGTGGCCCAGGGCAGCGTAAAGGTGGACGGCATTGATGTTCGTGAACAAAACCTGCAGGATTTGCGCAGACATATCGGCGTTGTGATGCAGGAAACCTTCCTGTACAGTGAGACCATTGCCGACAACATCCGCTACGGAAGGCCGGAGGCCAGCATGGAGCAGGTGAAGGCAGCGGCCAGGGCAGCCCAGGCGGAGGAATTCATTCTGCAAATGCCCCTGGGGTATGATACGGTGGTGGGGGAGCGCGGGCTTGGGCTTTCCGGCGGCCAAAAGCAGCGGGTAGCGCTGGCCAGGGCCATCCTGTATGATCCGTCCATTCTGATTCTGGATGACGCCACCTCCGCCGTGGATATGGAAACCGAGGCGGAGATCCAAAAAGCGATGGGCAGCGTGCTTCGCGGGCGCACCACCTTTATCATCGCCCACCGGATTTCCTCCGTGCGCAGGGCGGACCAAATCGTCGTGCTCAAGGAAGGGCGCATTGCCGAGCGGGGCACCCATCGGGAGCTTCTTGAACAAAGCGGCCTGTATGCCTCCATGTACCGGGATCAGACAAGAGATTTCGTTACGGTGCAAAAGGCAGGTGATGGCGTATGACACGGCTTCGCAACCTGGACGATGAGGTCATGGAGGCGCCGTTTGATAAAAGCCAGTTTCTGCGCTTGCTTTCCTATCTCAAACCGTACAAAAAGCAAATGCTTCTGGCGCTAGGCCTGATGATCGTTGCCTCCAGCGCTTCTTTGCTGGGCCCGTACCTGATGAGCCGGGCTGTAGGCTTATTGGGCGAAGGGGATTATTCCGGCCTGCCATTTTTATTTATTGGCATGGCCATTGCTGTGATCATAGGCGGCGTGTGCCTGCGTTTAAGGGTACGCACCATGGATACGGCCGGACGCAAGGCCATTGCCAAGCTTCGTCAGGACTTGTTCGCCCATATCCAGGGATTGTCTCTGCCATTCTTTGACAGCCGCTCCGCGGGCAAGATCATGGTGCGCGTCATCAATGACGTCAACAGCCTCAATGACCTGTTCACCGGCGGCATCATCAACGTGCTGGTGGACTGCCTGACGCTGATCCTGCTGGTGGCGATCATGTTCTTTATCCACTGGCAATTGACGCTGGTAGCCTTATGCTCCCTGATCGTGCTCGTTTTCCTGGTGGCTATCCTGCGCAGAAGGATGCGCAAGGCATGGCAGATCGTGCGTGCCAAGACCAGTACCATGAACGGGTACCTGCACGAAAGCCTGGCGGGGATGCGGGTGACCCAAACCTTTATACGGGAAAAGGTAATCAAGGAGATATTCGACGAGACGAACCAGGATATCAAGCGAAGCTGGCTGAAGGCTGTGGGCATCAACAACCTGTTCTGGCCCTATATCGATACGCTGGGCGCCATAGGCACCGCCGGGGTCTATGTTGCGGGTACCATCTTCATGGGCATGGGGGGCGGGCAGCAAAGCGTTACGCTGGCCGACCTGCTGGCGATTTTGTGGTATCTGGGCAGGTTCTGGGAGCCCATCAACAACCTTTCCAACTTCTACAACAGCGTGCTGGCCGCCATGGCTTCCATGGAACGTATTTTTGAGATCATGGATACCAAGCCCCAGGTGTTCGACGCGCGGGACGACCTGCCGGAGCTGCCGCCCATCCGTGGCGAGATTGCTTTTGACCATGTATCCTTTGGCTATGATCCCGGCATCCCCGTGTTGCAGGATGTATCCTTTACCGTAAAGCCCGGTCAAACTGTGGCGTTGGTAGGGCCCACAGGCGCCGGCAAAAGCACGGTGATGAACCTGGTTAGCCGCTTTTATGACGTAACAGGCGGGACGCTGCGCATCGACGGCCACGACGTGCGGGAAGTGAAGCTTCACTCCCTGCGCAGGCAGATGTCCGTCATGCTGCAGGACAGCTTTATTTTCAGCGGCACCATTCTGGATAACATCCGCTATGGACGGCTGAATGCTACCGAGGAGGAAGTGATGGAGGCCGCCAAGGCGGTGCATGTCCACGACTTCATCATGGGCCTGCCCAGGGGCTACCGCACCGAGGTGAACGAGCGGGGCTCCACCCTGTCCGTGGGGCAAAAGCAATTGATCTCCTTTGCCAGGGCACTGCTGAATGACCCCAGGATTCTGATCCTGGATGAAGCGACTTCCTCCATTGACACGCATACGGAGCTTCTTATCCAAAGGGC
>JAEWWY010000206.1 GCA_023458835.1 Bacillota bacterium | reverse complement strand
CGTTTTGCCCTCCCTTCTTGCGGCAAGCGTTTGGTGGAGCGTTTCGGTCGCCTTGAGCACGTCCTCATAAAAATCGGCCCGCTCCCGGTTCAAAAGCACAATGCAGGCGGCGGTCCAGGCAACGGCCACTCCCAGGCCCCACAAGGCCTGCGCCCATTGTGCCTCCCACAGCCCCGCCACCAGCGCGCGCATCCAGCCGCCCGCGGGGAACAGCAGCATGGGCAGCCGGGACAATTGCTCCGCCCCCGTCTTCATCCAGTTGGAAGTGTTTGAAAACGTGGGCAGCAGCACATACAGCGCCGCGAGGCCGCACAGGGACAGCAAAGTGACCTTGGCAGCCTTCCTCTTCCCTTCGCTGGCATGGGTGACGCTGTATAGCGTCATGGCCGTCAATTGCCCCAGAAACAGCGTCAGCCCATAGCCCAGGAGCACCAGCAGCAAAAAGGCGATGGAAACGCCGTATTGCTGATGGACCCAGGCATATTGAAACAGAAGGAAAAAGCCGATCGTCAGCGATGTGCCCATCTGCTTGACCAGCCCGTACAGCAGAAGCTTCTGCGGCGCAAGCGGCGCCGGGAACAGCAGATGGATGTCCGCCAGGGAAAACAGCGTGGTGCCCCTGTGGACGCCCCGGTAGGCGGTGAAGGCAAACATGGCGATATACAATACCGATACGATGCCATACAGCTCCGATATGGGCCGGAAGGACGCGTTGACCTCCTGCCCGCCTGCGAAAATCACAAAGCCCAGCAGCCCGGCCATCACAAGCGACACGATCCAGTTGGCCGGCTTTTTGAAAAAGGAAATGATCCTGTTTTTCATCGTAGTAAAAAACAGATAGGGAAGCGCCTTCATGCGCTGCGGCCCCCTCCCTCGGTGATTTCAAAGAACAGCTCCTGAAGGGATTTTTCCCTTTCCATCCGCCCGTCGTTTTCCTTGGTAGCGGCGAATGCGCCATTCATCATAATGTGGGCCACATCCCAGCCGTCCTCCACGCTGTCCAGCATGTGGGTGCTGATGAGCACCGATACATTCTGCGATTTCAGCTCCCGGAAAATCACCTTTAATTCCTTGATGGCATGGGGATCCAGCCCCACCAGGGGTTCATCGAATATGATCACCCTGGGCTTTGTCACCAGGGCACAGGCAAGGCTCACCTTCTGCTGCATGCCCTTGGACAGCTCACGGCCCAGCTTATCCCTTTTGTCCTCCAGCTCCAGCCTTGTAAGGAGCGCATGGGCATCCTCCTCCCAATCCCTCAGCCGGTAGGCCCTTGCCATCAGCTCCAGATGTTCCTGCACGGTGAGCAGGTCATAGATGGCCGGCATTTCAGGCACGTAGCCCAGCAGCTTCTTGGCCTCTATGGATTTGTTGTGATGGCCGTCGATGGTGATTTCCCCTTCGTGGCGCAACAGCCCCGCGATGCATTTGATCATGGTGGACTTGCCCGCGCCGTTGGGGCCCAGCAGCACGGCGATCTGCCCATCCTTCACCTGAAAGCTGATATCATGATTGGCCACTGTTTTTCCATATTTTTTTGTTACATGCGAAATGGATAACATAATCCTGCTCCTTTTCCTTTCTCAGGCTACATCCTAGCGGCAATGGAGGATATTGTCAATGCCCCGTATCGCAGTCCCGCAAAATTCCGGTTAAAAACAGCGTATTCCCGCCCAAAGATTTCGGCCCGCCGGTCATGAAGCAAAGCCGGGCCCACCGTTTCATAACAAAAAGAAGGATTTTTTTATGGCGGAGTCGAATGCAATTTTAATACCTTTGCCGACAGTTGGCGTTCGCCGCGCCTGTTGCAAGGAAAAGGGATTGTTTTTCGTTTACATATATGCATGGATGCAAGTCCTATGGGGTAATCTACCCCTGGGAAGAAGAGGATGATCACTATGAGCAGAAGCAAAAAGCAAAAGGATCCTTTCCGCACACTGATCCGGGGGATGATTTTGCTGGCGGTGGCCGCCGCCGTATGCGCCGGGATATTCTATGGCTTGAACGCCTTTGAAAAGCATGCCCTGGACCAGAAGATCGCGGATACGAAGGCTGTCAATCAAAAGCGGGAGCAGGAGCACCAGGGAGCCCTCGCGGAGTATCAAAGCGCCATGCAGAAAGGGCAGAACCTTAACTGGCCCGCGCCCAAAGCCGAGGGCTGGGATGTGATTGACATAAGCGCCTTTCCCATGGAGAACACGCAGCGCGTTCCCACGGACAGAGCCACGCTGCTGACCGGGGGCATGATGCTTGTCAATCCATGGCATAAGCTGCCCGATGATTATTCCGACGAAGGGATCGTCAGCGTGATGACCGCTTCCGGAAAGAAGGTGGGCGCCGCCGATATGGAGGTGAAGCTCCATAGAACCGTCATTGACGCCCTCTCCCTTGCGATGAATGATGCCACCGCCGCGGGGATAAAGGGCTTGTTCGTGGCGGAAGGCTACAGGACCATGGACAAGCAAAGGGAATATTTTGAGAACAAGATGAAGGCCCTGGAGGCCAAATACAGCGGGGCCCAGTTGATTGAGGAAGCCAAGAAGGATGTCAGCGAGCCGGGCTCCAGCGAATTTCAAAGCGGCTTTTCCTTCATAATGGGGATTTATCCCAATCCCGACAAGCTGGCTTTCCAGGCCTCTGACCAAGGCAAATGGCTTACCGAAAATTGCTGGAAGTATGGCTTCATCTTCCGTTATCCGCTCCTGGACCACCCCAACTCCTCCTGGGTCGACAAATCCTACAAAACGGGCGTCACCGTCACGCTGAACCTGTACCGCTGGGTTGGCACCCCCCACGCCGCCGTCATGCGCCAAATGGGCTTCTGCATGGAAGAGTATGTGGAATACCTGATCGAGCATCCCCACCTGGCCGTATATGAAGACGGTACCCTCAAATATGAGATTTTCCGCCGCCCGGTGGGCAACGAAGCCACCGTGGATGTGGAAGTGCCCTTTGCCGCCACCTCGCATCTGCCCTCTCTGGATAATATGGGCGGCCTGGTCACGGCTTTCATCTACGAATAAGAGTCATCAACAAAAATGGGCCGCTGCATGGCGGCCCATTTTTTCACGCACCGATCCATTCCGGACAGCAAAAAGCAAGTCAGGGGCGCATACCTCGTGCGTCCCTGACTTGCTTTTCCGGGAAAAACAGATGCTTCCCTACGCCATTTTCAGCCGGTAGCCAAGCTTATACACCGTTTCAATACGGTCGCAGCCCAGCTTTTTGCGAAGCCGCTGCACATGCACATCCACAGTGCGGGTTTCGCCGATGCCCTGGTAACCCCAGGCCGTACGCAGCAGATGCTCCCGGGATACGGCAGTTTCCGGGCTCTGCATCAGCGCATGTAAAAGGGCAAACTCCTGGGCAGTGAGCTCCAGGGGCTCTCCGGCCAAAATAACCTGTTTTTCTTCCAGATTGATCTCCAGGCTGCCCAGCGTCAGCCGGTTTTCTGTTTCCTTCAAAAGCTCCTCCGCCTGAAAAAGCAGTTCCTGTTCATCAAAGGGCCTCACCAGCACCCGGCAAGGGCCTGCATACAGCGCTTGAAGGTGGTCCTTCGTATCCGATTCGCGTGTGATGAACAGCACAGGGCATCTGCGGCAGGAAAGGTTCGCGAGGAAAGGATGGCTATCCGTCCAGGGGAGGCGGGCGTTCATAACCACCAATCCGTTGCCAAGCGCCTGCAGATATTCCCCCGCTTGGGCCGGACTTTCCACCGCCCAGCACCCGTGGCCCGCTTTGGTCAATGCCTGCGCCATCTGCCGGGCCAACTGCTTGTCGCTTTCGATGATGAGCACTTCAGCCATGAATTTCACCTCATGTATCCAACGTACCAGGTTTGGAAATTCATGCCGAGCTTTCCACGAAGTTATGAATAAATTGTGAAGAATTTTATATAGGCGTGGCTGGCTTCATTACCAGCGGTGTCTATTCTTGAACAATTCGTTCAAACCGAGGCCGGCAAAAATCCAGCCCAGCGGGCCGCAGCCGCAGCCCATGCACCCGGCCCGGTCGTATGCGCGGCGCCTGCGGGAGCCAAAGATCAGCGAGAACAGAATGAACAGGATGAACAGCGACCCGAGGCTGAATCCCGACGATTTATCTTCGCGGTAGGGACGGCTGGGCGTTTCCGCCTGCCTGTCATTTTTCTCCCATTCAGAAAAGAACTGGCTGCCGCCGGGCAAAAAATTCATCCAGCTATTGTTGTTGCCGGAGGGCGCAACCGTAGGCGCGGCCGTGGGCGCGGCGGCGGGAATGCCGAACAGGTCGGCTGCGGAAACGGTCTGGCCATAGGAGTTGCTCAAAGAGGACGCCAACTGCGGAATGTACTGGCGGAATGCCGATTCATATTGCTCGTTTTGAAACTCCTTCAGGAAGTGGAAGTTCAGCAATTGCTGCTGGGAGTCCGCGGGCAAACGCCGCACCAAGGTACTCCCGGCGATCGTCGCGGCCTCTTCATCCCCCGAGGACATAAGCAGCAGCAAATCCTCATCCCCAAGATTCCACAGGCGGAACACTTCCCGGGCAAAAGCGGAAACATCCTGCCCATCCAGAAAATGAACGGTAACCACCCACAGCTTCACACCGGTTTCATTTTTCAGCGTGTTATGAAAGGTGTTTAAATCATCAACCGTGCTTTTTGAAAAGATGTTGGCATTATCCGACACGATCAGGTCCGTTTTTTCGGGATACCTGGGTAAAGCCCCTGCGTTCAGCGGGCTGTAAAGCAGCAATATCATCAAAAGCGCGGTTCCAAGACACCGGAAAAATGCGCGGCGCGCCATATCCATTCTCCTTCTCTGGCAGGTGGGTACTGAGCGGCTAATCAAACAATTCGGCCCTTTGAACGCCCATCAGGGCGGCAAACCAGCCGCTGAAGGACTGCTCCAAGCTTAGGTTGAATTTTCTGGCCGCATTGTTATAGGCATTCACAGCATCCCCGTCGGCATAGACCTCCAGCGCCTTGGTGAGCGAAACCACATAGTTCCAGTCCTTGGTGTCCGCCTGCAGGGAGGCCGACTCCTTCAAGGCGCTGGAAAGAGCGCCCACCGCCTCGGTCAGGGATTGGTTCTCCTTATGCTTTTCGTGCAGGGTCGCGGTGCTGCTGCCCATGACCTTCTGGGCCCGGGCAACGGCCTGCAAACGATCATCCTGCTTGTCAAGATGCCGCCTTGCCACTGCCAGCAGGTTGCTGGCGTCAGCAGCCCTAAGCTCCAGCAAGCTTTTCAGGCCGCCCTCCTGCTGATACATCTTTTGAAGTTCCTGGGCTTCTTGCTGCCAGCCCTTGCGGGCGCCCCAGGCCAGGCTCCCCAGCACCAGCGCCAGGGCCGCCAGCAGGCAGAGAAATGTCCGCCCGGTATTTTTCATGTTCCTTCCTCCATGCCGTGTCTGGAAAAGTGCAGGATCGAAAAAAATGACACGTCATTTTTTTCAAAGAGCCCTTCAGCGCTTCAGCTCCAGGAGCTTGCTCTTGAGCTCGCCCTCCATCTTGTGCAGTGTGGCTTCCGCCGCCAGCCTCTTTTGGTGGCCCTCGGACTGGATGCGCACCACTTCGTTGATGGTGTCGATCAGGGATTGGTTGGTCTGCACCAGCGTTTCGATATCGATGATGCCCCGCTCCGCTTCCTTGGCGGTTTCAATGGTACCCATTTTGAGCGTTTCGGCGTTCTTCTTTAAAAGCTCGTTGGTCATATTGGTGACCGCGGTCTGCGCCTTCAGGGCAGACTGGCTATGGTACAAGCCCAGCGCCAGCACCATCTGGCTCTTCCACAGGGGCAGGGTGTTGCTCAGCGTGCTTTGGATGCGCTCCACCAGCAGGCTGTCGTTGTTCTGCAAAAGGCGGATTTGCGGCGCCATCTGCAGCGCCACCTGGCGGGTAAGCTTCAAATCATGCAGCTTCTTTTCAAACCTGTCGCACATGGCGGCCAGGTCGTTGGCACGCTGGGCGTCCATGGCGTCGCCGGTTTGGGAAGCCTTGTCCGTCAATTCCTTGAGCTGTGTGCTTCTGACGGTGCTCAGCTTTTCATCCCCGGCCAGGATGTACATGGTCAGCTCCTTGAAATACAGCGTGTTCTGGTCGTACAGGTGGTTGAACATGGCCACATCCTTCAAAAGCTGCACCTGGTACTTTTCCAGGCTGCCGGCGATGGACTCCACATTGACGCCCACCTTTTCATACCGGGTCTTCAGCATTTCAATCTGCCGGCCGGCGCTCTTGAAAAGCCTTTTCAAGCCTTTGGGGCTTTCCGCGTCCGTTTCAAAGCCTTTGAGCTCAGTCACCAAACCGGCCAGCATATCGCCTACCTCGCCGGTTTCGCTGCTTTTGACGTATTCCAGCGCCTTGTCGGAAAAATCGGCAATCTTCTTCTGGGCATCCGCGCCAAAAAGGAGCACATGGTCGGGATTCTCCAAATTCAGCCTGCCGATAAATTCCTCAATGCTCTTTTTTTCCTGCGGCGTAAGCTGGCTGTCGTCCAGCCGGTTCACCGCCACCTGGTCGGCCTTGGGAGCCAGCGCCTGGGCGGCAACAATCGTTTCTTCCAGAACTTCCTTATCTTTGAGCGATACCTCGGGCGTTACGGTGAGAACGGGTACGGATTGCTCCTGGCTGTTCATGTCGGCTCCTCCTTATTCTGCGTCTTTTTCGTCAGCATCCGGGGCGGCGTTCTGCTTCCCGATGGCTTTTAAATCTGTGTCCACAAGGCCGTCGCGCTTGAGCATCTGCTCCAGCACTTCGATATCGGTGGTCACATCCAACATGTCGTCATGATAGAGGGTTTCCAACTGCTTCTCGCAGGCGTTCAGCACAACGCCCATGGCCTTGACGATGCGGCCGCGGGCTTCCTGGGCATATTGCCCGGTGACCTCCCGCTGGTCCATCACGCGGTAGCTTTTGAGCATCTTCAGGGTGGTGGGCAAATAATAATCCATGAACCTGCGGATTTGGGGGGCCTTCCTGGGCCGCTCCGCGACGGTTCTGAAGATTTGCCCGCACAGCCGTTCCAGATCGTCCATCTGCTTGGACAGCGCCGGATCGGGGATCAGGTCGTTCTCCTCCCGTATTTGCTCCATCATCTCATGGCCCTTGCGGATCACTTCGTCGGCGGCAGGGTCGCCCGTTTCCGGAATGACCTCGATTTCCTCTTCCTTGGGCTGCTGCCTGTTGGGCGTCAAGTCCAGCCCGGAACCCATGATGCCGATCACCCGGCCAAACAAAAGCGACACAGCGGCAGCCAGGATATAGTCCCACACCCGATACAGGGGGAACAGCCAGGCATACAACGCGAAGACGATCCCAAATGCCAGAATGCCGGCTCCGGCACCCTTTCTGTTTTTCTTCCCATGGGGGGAAGGCTGCTTGTTTGCCATGACCGATCCTCCATCCGGTAGACTTACAAACCTAATGGTAAATCAATTCCGCTTTTTCGTAAAGGCGCATCCGCGCAAAGCCGCGTTTTGACGCATCAAGCATG
>JAEWWY010000205.1 GCA_023458835.1 Bacillota bacterium | reverse complement strand
GTTTAAGGAATAAAGAAAGTGGAAACCCGACATTGGGCGACAAATATTCGAGGGCAAATTGCTATTCACGCGACGAAAAGGAAGCCAGACATATACTTCCCTGAATTGGAAGAAGCAGATATTCCTTTAGGCGCTATTGTTGGATTGGCTGAAATTGTTGATTGCATACCCATGGAAAAATTGTACGGCAGCATGTATGATACTATCGCTGAGCGCTCTTATGGTGATTGGGCATTGGGGCGCTATGGCTGGATTTTGAGTAATCCGGTTTTGTTTGATAAACCAGTTATAATAAGCGGACACCAAGGCTTCTGGGATTGGAAAGGCATGTGATTTTCTATGCGGTATCAGCATAACACACGGCTGACAAATTCCAAGTTTCAGTTGTAGGGCAGGCCAACCGTAAATAAAAACAGCTTTTGTCAATGGTAAAATGCAAAGAGCAAGCTGAGCAATCAATTAGGGAAGAAGTCGGAGGATACGGAATATGCAAATGCCTGATATGAAAACTGAGCGGCTATTGATCCGCAGCACGCGCGAATCGGATGGCCAGGCTTGTCTGGACATTTGGCTGGACGATGAAATGGGGAAATATATGGCCGACCCGCCAAGGGACAAAGCTGACGAAGCTGAACTGAACTTTGCCGTTGGGATAGAGAATGACGAAGGCTGGTACCCCATGGTAGTCTTTCATCAGGCTAACGGCGATTTTCTGGGCACCTGCAGCATCGTACCGATGGACGAAGGAAGCCGGTGGGATCTGGGCTATGCCGTGCACAAAAAGTATTGGCGGCAAGGATATGCAACAGAGACCCTTCAGAAGCTGATAGAAACCGGCCGGGAAAAGGGCGTGCGCTCCTTCAGCGCAAACGTCGCGAAAGAAAATGCCGCCTCCAATGCCGTTTTAAAAAAGCTCGGATTTCATGTGTGGAAAGATACGGGAAGCTTTCGCAAGCGCGGGACCGATATCGTTTTTCCGGAATACACATATTTGCTGGAAATATAAAAGGCCAACAGATTCTAAAAATCGTGCAAAGGTATCTATCCATGCATTCCATGATATTTGGGGAACAGGGCCGGCAGGAATTTGCTCCTTTGCGGGTAGCAGGCGAGGTTTCGGATATGTATCATATAAGGCCAATGTCATACCCGTATGCACATGAAATGGCATGCTGGAGTTATCCAGCCGAATATGCCATATATAGCTTTCAAAAGAATGATGAAACGGTTAACGAGCTGATGAATGGGGAGTACTATGCCTGCGTTGATATGGAAAGGCGGTTGGCCGGTTACTTTTGCTTTGGCAAATCAGCACAAATCCCCACTATGGAAAGCGATGTTTATGGTACGGGGATGCTGGATATTGGGCTGGGGCTAAAACCTGAATTGTGCGGAAAAGGGCAGGGCCTTGCTTTTATGAGATCCGGCATGGAATATGCCATAAGAAACTTGGGTGCAACAGATTTCCGGCTGACTGTGGCCTGCTTCAACAAGCGTGCAATAAATATATATATGAAACTCGGCTTTAAAATCTCGGATGAGGTTACGCATAAAAAGAGCCATGCCAGGTTTTACTTGATGATCTGCAGCCTGCACTGCTCAAATTCCGCCGGCCAATTTTCTGAACGGGAGGATTTTATGGCCGATACTTCATATGTAATCAAGAAGCTTGAAGGCAATTTCTTGAAGCGCAACATTGGCGTGCTTTGGTTTGCAACATTTGATGATGTCAAAGAATATCTTTTGAAGGTAATCCCAAGTGATTCCACGATTGGAATAGGTCACTCTCAAACGCTTCAAGGTATTGGCATTACGGATGCCCTCCAAAACAAGGGAAATATAGTTTACGACAAAGAGCTTGGAACAACGCATGAAGAGGTCAGGTTGCTTAAAAGAAGCTCGCTATTGGCTGATTATTATATATCAAGCGCGAATGCGGTTTCGATAGATGGCAGAATTGTCAATATAGACCATAGCGGAAACAGGGTGGCAGCCTTGGCATATGGACCGGACAAGGTTTTCATTGTAATCGGGAAAAACAAAATCACCGGTACGTATGATGAAGCTATGGAAAGAGCAAGGAATATTGCTTCACCTCAAAACGCAAAAAGGGCGGGGTACAATCCCCCATGTGTATCGGCAGGACATTGCTGTGACTGTCTTTCATCAGAGCGCGTGTGTAACATCATATCAACCATCGAGGGCCAAAACATCAAGGGACGGATGACCTTGCTGGTTGTTAATGAAGAGGCAGGCTATTGAAGCGCATACGCATCATGCGAAATCGGCAGATTGAAGCAACGGGAAACTATACGCCTAAAGCGGGTGAGTTTGATGAATGACTTTGTTTCAACCGCAAGAGAGGAACTGGAGCCTCTTGGAAAAACGCCTCAGAGTGGTCATGTGAAGACCGGCGATATACGAAAGCTGTCCGCAAAGCTATACCGCGGACTGAACGACAAGTCAAAGGAAACTGTTTTTTCAGTATGCAATGAGCTGTTGGAACAACACAACTGGGCTTTGGGCATCATTGCCTTCGACTTCGCATATCGTGTCAAGAAACAGTATGACGAAAACACATTTACCTTGTTTGAAAAATGGCTCGAAAAATATGTGCGCGGCTGGGGCGAGTGCGACGATTTTTGCACGCATGCGTTCGGCGAGCTTATCTGTCAAAGGCCTGAGCTTTCCGCGAAAAGCATTGAATGGACCAGGCGTGATGCGTTTTGGATGCGGCGGGCATCCGCCGTTATTCTGATTCCATCCATTTGGCATGACAAATACTCAGAAACAAATCCTTTGCAGGTATCCGATATTCTTATGGCTGATGAACATGACCTGGTTCGCAAAGGATACGGCTGGATGCTGAAAATCTTGTCAAATAAGGAACCGCAGCTTGTTTATGATTATTTGCTTCGGCATAAGGATAAAATGCCAAGGGTATCTTACCGCTATGCGCTAGGGAAAATGGATGCGGACAGGAAAGCTATTCTTATGCGATGACCGCTGCGAACAAGCATGGTTCGAAGATCTGAATGCCTGTTTGCCGGGCAGATCATTCTTGAAGGAGGCGGCTGGAGAATAAGCATGAAGAACAGAACCTATATCGCAATCGATTTAAAATCCTTCTACGCTTCGGTCGAGTGCATGGAACGGGGGCTTGATCCGCTGACCACCAACCTTGTTGTTGCCGATACAAGCCGCACCGAAAAAACTATCTGCCTCGCCGTCTCCCCCTCCCTCAGAGCATACGGTATCCCCGGCAGGGCAAGGCTGTTTGAGGTCGTGCAGAAGGTCAGGGAAGTAAATGCGGCACGGCTGCGCAAAGCACCCGGGTACGTTTTTTCCGGCGCGTCCTTCAGCGATACTGACTTAAAATCGTCGCCGGGCCTCATGCTGGACTATATTGCCGCCCCGCCGAGAATGGCATATTATATAGAGTACAGCACGCGGATTTACAATGTCTACTTGAAGTACATCGCGCCCGAGGATATTCATGTCTACTCCATTGATGAGGTACTCATTGATGCCACCGATTATCTGAACACCTACAATCTTTCAGCCCGTGAGCTTGCCATGAACATGATTCTGGATGTTCTGAAAACGACCGGCGTTACAGCAACAGTGGGGATCGGCACAAACCTGTACCTTGGCAAAATCGCTATGGATATCCAGGCAAAGCACATTCCGGCTGACAAGAACGGCATGCGGATCGCGGAACTGGATGAAATGGGCTATCGCCGCTCGCTGTGGTCACACCGGCCTCTAACAGACTTCTGGCGCGTTGGCAAAGGATATGCCAGAAAGCTGGAGGAGCATGGCCTTCATACGATGGGAGACATTGCAAGATGCTCTCTGGGAAGCCCAACCGACTACCACAATGAGGATTTGCTGTATAAGCTGTTCGGCGTCAACGCCGAGCTGCTGATCGACCATGGATGGGGGTGGGAGCCATGCACAATTGCCGATATTAAGGCGTATAAGCCAAGCACAAACAGTATTGGATCCGGGCAGGTGCTGCACAGCGCCTATACCTTTGACAAAGCGAAGCTGATCGTGCGGGAAATGGCCGATCTTATGGTACTTGATCTGGTGGATAAAAGGCTTGTGACCGACCAGCTTGTTTTGACGGTCGGATATGACATTGAAAATCTGACAAACCCGATGATAAAGGAGACCTATCATGGGGAGGTCACCACTGACGGCTACGGACGCGCCGTTCCGAAATCCGCGCATGGCTCGGCAAACCTTGGCAGGCAGATCTCCTCTACAAAGCTCATTCTGGATGCCGTCACAGAGTTGTTTGAGCGGATCGTTGATAAAAACCTCCTGATCAGAAGAATCAATATCACAGCGAATCATGTTGTGGATGAGGCAACCGTTCAAAAGACGGATACCTTTGAACAGCTTGATCTCTTTACGGATTACGCGGCTGCGCAGGCAAAAGAAGAGGCTGAGGAAGCCAGGCTTGCACGAGAAAAAAGAGTACAGAAAACAATGCTGGAGATAAAAAAGAAGTATGGCAAGAACGCCATTTTGAAGGGTATGAATCTGGAGGAAGGCGCTACCACTTCAGACCGGAACAAGCAGATTGGAGGGCACAAGGCATGACGGGGGAATATGACGACATCATCCATCTGCCGCACCATGTATCTGCGACACATCCCCCTATGACAGCTATGGACCGGGCGGCCCAGTTTTCCCCCTTCGCCGCACTGACCGGTTATGATGCCGCCATCAAGGAAACCGCAAGGCTGACTGACGAGAGAATAGCATTGGATGAATAACGATGAATGAGAATTTATCCTTAGCGTGTAACCTGCTCTGACACTTTCCGGCAAGCCGGCAAAGTGCCGCGTGGACGCTGCCGCAGGCTTACGCCGGCGATGGCGGCGATTCGTCCGGTCGGATGAGCCGCCCCGCTTATCGGCCTGCCGCTTCACCCCCGACCGTGGAAACGTGCTGGGGCAGGATTGTACAGCAAAACATGATGCACTGTTGTCGTGTTCAATGTGATGGAATAAGTAAAGCAAGGAAAGCCAAAAACCAAAGATAGGGGAGAGTACAGTGTTATGAAAAAGGAATTTGCCGCAAGGCCGGATGCAATTACTGAACAATGGCGTAAAGATGCAGGCGGTTATGCGCAGTCAAATATCACCTTGTGGGCAATGTACTGTGAAAAATTCTCCTTCCATAATCTATGTACGGAGGATTGGTCAAAAAGCGCAAGCGCCTCCTCCTTTTCCATATCCATGCAGATCATCAGATCGTAGCGCTTTTCAGACATCAGAACAGCCGGGTGGACCGATACCCCCAACACCCCATCGATTTTTGCTGCCTGGCTGAAAAGCTGGGAAATCTGCCGAAGCAGCAGTTGCCGGTCTTTTATGGTATCGTTAAATTTTACAATGATATAGTGTTTCATGCCCCGCATGGCCTCCGCAGATTCTCATTTATGCCGGACTGTAAGAGGCGGCGCCGTTTCAGCATTCACTTTGCCGCCAATTGATCCCGGTAGCGGTTCATCATTTCCTTGAAAAGCTCCGCCGTGGTAGGCGGCGTATAGGTGATGGCGTTGGCACCGGCCTCGATGGTGCGCAGGATGGATTCCTCCGTCTTTCCGCCGGTGGCGATGAGGGGCACCTCGGGGAATTTGCAGCGGATGGCACGAACGATATCCGGCGTCTTGCCTGCACCTGAAACGTTCAGTATCTTCGCGCCGGCATCCAGGCGGCTTTGAACGTCTTCCTCCCCGCTGACCACGGTGATCACCACGGGGATATCCACCCGTTCGGCTACATAGCGCACCGTTTCATTGGTGGCGGGAGCGTTCAATACCACGCCGATGGCGCCCCTGAACTCCGCATCCTGGGCCAGGCGGGTGACGCGTACGCCGGTGGTGGTGCCGCCGCCCACGCCGCAAAAGACGGGCACGTCCGCCAATTGCAAAATGGCTTGGGAAATGGCGGGCTGGGGGGTGAAGGGGTATACGGCAATCACCGCATCGGCATTTGTGTTCTTGATGATGGCTGCGTCGGTGGAAAAGAGGATGGAGAAGATGCGCTTGCCGAAAATGCGGATGCCCGACGCCTGCTGTATGCATTCCGGCACACGGATGATATGCTTGCGCAGCCCGCCGTCGATTTGGGGTGTGAAGGGAGGGGCCTTGTCCATGCTGATATCTCCTTTGCGCATCATTTCCCTTGATTATACCCAAGATTGCCGGAGGCCGTCAACCAGGAACCATCCATTGGGAAAAAGTGATTGACAAACAGGCACTTCCGGCGTATACTCCTGCCACAAGGAGGAAGGCTTTTATGGGTATTCAGCGGGCGTATTACCGGGGCTTCCTGTACGCCATCGGCAGTACGGGCTGTTTCCCTTGTGCCTTCCTTCGGTAAGGAAAAAGCGCAGGAACGCGGCGGCCCGGAACGAGTTTCCAGGCCGCTTTTCAATTGCAGACGACAGTAGGAGGATCAACAAATGATTATTATTTTAAAACGCAGCGCTCCCCAGGAGAAGGTTCAAAGCCTCATCAAGGACATTGAGGGCCTGGGCATCCAGATTCATTACAGCGCGGGCACGCAGGCCACCATCCTGGGCTTGATCGGGGACGTATCCAGGGTGGATGTGAGCCACATCAAAGCCAACGAAGTGGTGGAGGATATCCGCCGCGTTACCGAGCCTTACAAGGCGGCCAACCGGCGTTTCCATCCCCTGGACACACTGGTCCATGTGGGAGACAAGACCATCGGAGAAGGCCATTTCACCGTGATCGCGGGGCCATGTTCCGTGGAAAGCGTGCAGCAGCTAAAGCTGGTGGCGGATTCGGTAAGGGAAAGCGGCGCATCCTTTTTACGGGGCGGCGCATTCAAGCCCCGCACCTCGCCTTACTCCTTCCAGGGTCTGGAAAACGAAGGATTACGGCTCTTGCTGGAGGCCAGGAAGCAGACCGGTCTCCCCATTGTAACGGAGATCATGGGGGAAGACCAGTTGGAGGATTTTGCGGAAGTAGATATTTTGCAGGTGGGCGCCAGGAATATGCAGAACTTTAAATTATTGAAGGCGCTGGGCCGCACCCAAAAGCCGGTGCTGCTAAAGCGCGGCCTTTCCGCCACCATTGAAGAATTTCTGATGAGCGCGGAGTATATTCTGGCGGGAGGCAACCCCAATGTGATCCTCTGCGAGCGGGGTATACGCACCTTTGAAACCATGCTGCGCAACAACCTGGACATATCCGCCGTTCCGCTGTTAAAGCGCTGCAGCCACCTGCCGGTGGTTATCGATCCCAGCCATGCCGCGGGCATCGCCTGGATGGTGGAGCCGCTGGCCAAGGCCGCCATTGCCGCAGGGGCGGACGGGCTGATGATCGAGGTGCATCCCGACCCCAAAGTGGCGCTTTCGGACGGGGCGCAATCCTTGGACTGCGAAGCCTTCCGCAAGGTGATGGATCAGGTAAGGCGCCGGGCGGAGTTTGAAGGAAAGAAAATGAACTGAGCAGGTGAAAGCGCGCACCTTAAGGGAAAAGGAGAAGCCTATATGGGACGGGAGATTGCAAAGCGGATAGCAAAGGCGCTGATCAGCGTTCCCGGCGTGCAGGCGGTGGTGCTGGGCGGCTCCCATTGCACGGGCACCGCCACGGAATTTTCCGACCTGGACATAGGCGTGTATTATGGCGCCGGTCTTGATATCTTGCGGATGGACCAGGCCCTGACCTTATTGGACGATGCGCGCCGGGAGAACCTTTTCAACAAGCCCGGTGAATGGGGAAAATGGATCAATGGCGGCGCGTGGCTCACGGTGGGCGGGTTGAAAGCGGATATCCTGCTCAGGGATACGGCGCAGGTGACAAAGGTCATTGACGATTGCCAGCAGGGCCTGGTGACGGTGGATTTCCAGGCCGGCCATCCCTTCGGCTTTGTGAACGCCATCTATATGGGCGAGGTGAAATATTGCCTGCCGCTTTACGACCCGCAGCATGTAATGGCGGACTTGAAGCGCCGGGCGGAGCCGGTTTCGAAGGCTTATCGGAATGCCGCCTCCAAGTGGTTTTTGTGGGAAGCGGAGTTTTCCGTGATGACGGGACGGTCCGGCGTTTTGAAAAGAGACATCGTATATGCCGGCGGCGCCCTGTTTAAAGGTATTCTGTGCCTGATACAGGCTTTGCTTGCGGCCAATGGGGAAATCCTTCTGAATGAAAAGGGCGCGGTGAAGCGGCTTGCACAATTTCCTTTTTGCCCGCCCGGCTTTGCCGGGGGCGTGGAAGCGGTTTTGACGGGCCTGGATAAAGACAACCTTGGACCCGGCTTTGACCTGCTGGAGGAAAAGTGCCGCGAGATCAAGAAGCTCCTGAACGGAAATGGGTGATTGAACATGACGCGTATGGTTTTGCCCCATGGGGATGTACACTTGCCCGCCTTCTTTCCGGATGGAACGCAGGGCGTGGTCCGTTGCGTCGATTCCGTGGATCTGCAGAGCTGCGGCGTTCCTGGCATTGTGATGAACGCCTATCATCTGCTCTCCGCGCCCGGCGTGTCCGTCCTTAAGGCCGCCGGGGGACTGCACGGCTTTACCGGCTGGGAAAGGCCCATACTGACCGATTCCGGCGGGTTCCAGGTATTTTCCCTCATACAGGAAAATCCCAAGTACGGCGTGATCCGCAAGAACGAGATCGTGTTCTACCCGGAAAATTCCGACAAGAAGATCATCTTTACCCCGGAAAAGTGCATTCAGTCCCAGTTCGCTTACGGCTCAGACATCATGATGTGCCTGGATTACTGCACCCGCCCCGACGACACCGATGAGGTCAATGAAACGGCGGTGGACATCACCATCGACTGGGCACACCGGTGCAAGGAGGAATACCTGCGCCAGTTGAAGTCAAGAAGGCTGAAGGAGGAATGCAGGCCGCTGCTGTTTGCCATCATCCAGGGGGGAGGCAGCAAAAGCCTGCGCAAAAAATGCGCTGACGCGCTCAAGGAGATCGGCTTTGACGGCTACGGCTACGGAGGGTGGCCCCTGGACAGGGATGGGCGGCTGGTAGAGGATATTCTGCGCTATACGGCGGAGCAGATGCCCGGCAGCACCCCCAAGTATGCCATGGGGGTGGGCAAGCCTGAAGGAATCGTGGCCTGCCGGGGCATGGGCTATAACCTGTTTGACTGTGTCATACCCACCAGGGAGGCAAGGCATAACCGGCTGTACGTATTTAAGGCGGAATCGCAGGTGGGCATCGATGTCCATGCGCCCGGTTTCTATGGGTATCATTACATCATGGATGACAAGCATATGAAGGATATGCGGCCTGTATCGGAAGCATGCGACTGCCACCTGTGCAAAAACTATTCCCGGGCCTACTTGCGGCAGCTGTATAAGGTGGGGGACGCCCTGGGCTACCGGCTGGCCACCATCCATAATCTGCGGTTTTATACGATGCTGATGGAAAAGCTGGGGGCGCCTGACCATGGAGCGTGAAGCGGCGGAACTGGTGGAGTATATCAAAAGCGCCGCGAAGCATGCGCATATATCCGATGAAACGCTGATGCGCATTTGCCTGGAATACCTGCCCAGGTACAAAAACCGGAAGGAGGCCGTAAAGGCGGTCAAGAAGCAGCTTCATATCATTCACGGCGTTTTTTTTCCGGATAAGTGTCATATGAAGGCGCTGGAATGGATAGGGGATGGCCGGTATGCGGACCGGGACTTGAGCCAGAAGCTCATGGAGCTGCACCCCTCCACAAAGGAAAGGCTGCCGTCGCTGCAAGCATTCTACGGCCTATTGTCGCCCTATATAAAGGATGCAAAGACGGTGCTGGATATCGGCTGCGGGTTTCATCCCTGCGCGTTTCCATTCATGGGCTTATCTCCAAACGTGCTGTACCGGGCGGGAGACATCGACCATGATACGGTAGATGTTGTGCGGGCGTTTTTTCAAAGGCTGAATGTTGCCTGTGATATCCGCATTCTGGATGCGGCGGATAAGGTGCCCGAGGGTGAGGCGGATGCAGTCTTTCTGTTCAAGCTCATCCCGGTATTGGAGCAGCAGCGCAAGGGGCTGGGTTACCGGCTGCTCCTAAGCATACGTGCAAAAACCATCATCGTGACCTTCCCGATCAGGAGCCTCTCCGGACGGGAAAAGGATATGGAGCGCTTTTACAGCGGCCAATTCGAGCAAAACCTCCCTATGGGATTCTTCATTCTAAAGAAAGCGGTCGTGGGGACGGAGCTTGTCTATGTTGTTTCTTCAAAAGCATCCTAAGGCTTGACAAAAGGTGCTTCTCCCATGCATACTATCATGGATCAGCCTGGCAGAAGCCTGGCACGGTTCCCGGCAAGACATTCAAATAGATATGTGCCATGAAGGGACATGCTTCCAGAAGGGAGCGGGCTTTCATCGCATTTTTATTTTGGGGAGGAAAAGGAATGAACCGGGTAGAGTTGCGTCAAATGGTGCTGGCTGCTATTTTATCGGCGCTGGCGGTGGTGTTGGCCAGGGTATTCCATACCTTGGGAGGATGGCAAGCGGGCGCTGTCTTTTTGCCTATGCATATTCCGGTGCTGCTTTGCGGCTTTTTGTGCGGATGGAAGTACGGCATGCTGTGCGGCTTGCTGACACCCATGATCGCCATGCTGGTGTCCGGCATGCCCAACGGCAACACGCTGTTCTCCATGGAGCTTGAGCTGGCGGCTTATGGCGCCGCGGCCGGGGCGCTGGCGGGTGTCCGCTGGTTCGGAGCCGAAGACATGGGAAGCGGGTTTGTCAAAATATCCCGCGTGGTGATCTCCCTGATCTTGGCTATGCTCATCGGGCGGGCGGTATACGGCGCGGTGAACGCCATCATCCTGTCCAGGGGTGACAGCCCCTTCACCTGGGCGGCGTTCATTTCCGGTGCGTTTGTCAATGCATTGCCGGGTATTTTGATCCAGCTTGTGCTGATCCCCACCCTGGTGATGCTTGCAAGGAAAGGCAAGTACCTGAAAGGCGCGTAATGCATCATGCGGGATATTCTCTTGCTTCATGCCCAAAAGTATCCTGCCATGAAGGCTCAGGATGGCGTGAAGCTGTGCTATCAAAGCGAATTTGGCGGCGGACACCTTATGCCCTCCCGGGAGACTTGCGAACAGGGAATCCGGGAGGAGCGGGCGTCTGCCATTGCGCTTAAGGAAGGCAGCCCGCTTATGGAAGCGGCTGGCGGCGGGCTGTACCGTCTGCACCTGAACGTGCAGGATGCAAAAGTCATGCGCCCGGAAACGATCGCCGGCCTGTTTCTTGACGTGTCGGATAAAAAGCGGGGAACATTAAGCGGCTTTTTGAAGCGGGTATCCCTCCTGCGGGAATTGTGCGGGGCGGGCCTGATGCCCTTCTCTTTGGAGGAGCTGGAGGTTTTCTGGAAGGGCTATGAACAAGAGGGTTATCCCTTATGCCGCCATAGCGAGGATTACCGCCGGATATATCATCCGGCCTACCGCCTGGCGGGAGCGGAGGCGGAAAAGTTCCTGCCCCTGCTGCTTCACCTGGATCAGCGGCTGATGAAAAAGGCGCCGCTCACCGTTGCCATCGATGGGCCCAGCGGCGCGGGGAAAAGCTCCATGGCATCGTGGCTGCAAAGGGTGTATGGCGATTGCGAAGTCTTCCATATGGATGATTTTTTTCTGCCACAGGAAAAGAAAACGGAAGAAAGGCTGAACACGCCTGGCGGCAATGTGGATTGGGAACGGGTCAGGGATGAAGTGCTGCTGCCGCTGAGGCTTTCGAAAACCTTTGCATACCGGCCGTATGACTGCGGTACAGGCGCGCTTTTACAGCCTGTTGAAGCCACGCCCCGGATGCTGAACATTGTGGAAGGTGTGTACAGCCAGCATCCGGCGCTGCGGGAAGCGTACGATCTGACCGTCTTTTTGTCCATTGGCAAACAGGAGCAATCCGGGCGGATTCTTCAAAGAAACGGCGAGCGGATGCACAGGCGGTTTCTGGAGGAATGGATTCCGCTGGAGGATCTGTATTTCCGGGAGATGGGCATCTCCGCAAAGGCCGACCTGACGCTTATGGCATAAAAAATCGTCCGGCGCATATATCTGCGCCGGGCGACTTTTTATTCTTGGGTTTTGATCTCCTGCCAGACCAGCGGTTGTTTATACGCTTGGTCTATCCGTTTATTCACCGCGTCGTACTGTTCATGCCTTAGGGGCTGCGGCGGGGAGTTGAATATGGGCATCTGCCCGAACGGGGTGGTGCCGGCCCGCCAATTGGTGCCGGGATCAGCCTTGCCGGAGGCGGCGGGAGGGTCTTTGGCGGGAACGGCGGTCATGTATGGCAGCAACTGGCTGTGCAAGGAGAGCCACCGGGTGTTCTGGTTACCCAGCGTCATGGTGGCAAAAGGGGATACCTGGCTAGCAGGCTTTTGAGCAGCCACGTGAAAAACCTCCTTCATGGGTTTGGTCTAATTCTACCTATGCCGCATATCAGAAAAAAGTGAAACACCATTTTGTTTCTTTTTCGACAAGGGTTGCCAGATGAGGATACCATGCTATAATAGACATATGGTTTTTTTATAATATGTTAGAATGGGGAAAGATCGTTGTTGTCGTTGGTGG
This sequence comes from Bacillota bacterium, assembly GCA_023458835.1. Classification (GTDB taxonomy): domain Bacteria; phylum Bacillota; class Clostridia; order Christensenellales; family Aristaeellaceae; genus JAEWAH01. The sequence goes on along the minus strand of JAEWWY010000205.1, from coordinate 5,503 downwards.
AACGGTTTTATGGCACCAGGCATATGGTCAGGCCGAACCTCAGGGTGGGCGCTCTGCCGCCAACCGGGCAGGCATACCGGGATGTGATCCGCATCGCCATACCGGCGGTAGCGGAAATGGTACTGATGGCCCTCATCGGGGCAATGGACACGGCCATGGTTGGCGTATTGGGCGCGGAAGCCATTGCCGCGGTTGGATTGCCCGGACAGCCAAGAATGATCATGCTGGCGATTTTCTTCGCCCTGAACATTGGCGTAACCGCCGTTGTGGCAAGGCGCAAAGGCGAAGGGCGGCAGGAGGATGCCAACCGTACCCTGCGCAACGCGCTGGTGATGATCGGCCTTTTGTCGGTAGTGATTATGGCCTTAAGCCTTCACCAGGCGGAAAATATGATCCGTCTGGCATCGGGGGATGTGGACCCCGCCGACCTTGCCAATGCAAAGGTATTCAATGATGCCATTGCCTATTTTAAATGGATGGCCTATGCGCTGCCCATCAATGCCGTAACGCTGTGCATCAGCGCCGCCCAGCGCGGCATCGGCAGGACGAGGACCACCATGGTGGTGAATATTACCAGCAATCTGGTCAACGTGATTTTCAATTATCTGCTGATCGGCGGCAACCTGGGCTTTCCGAGGCTCGGCGTGGAAGGCGCGGCCATTGCTACGTTCATCGGGTTTTGCGTTGGACTGGTGCTGTCGGTATGCTCCATTACCCTCCCCAGGTATAAGGGATTTTTATATCTGCGCTTTCGGGACAACTGGCGCCTGGATAAGATGACGCTCAGGGACATCAGCCGGGTGGGCGGCAACGCCATGCTGGAGCAGATTTGCCTGCGCATCGGCTTCCTGATCTATACCCGCATGATTTATGAGGCGCTGCACGATCCGGTGGCCTTTGCCAGTCATCAGATCGGCATGCAGTTTTTGAACATCAGCTTCACCTTTGGGGATGGCATCGGCATTGCCGGAACGTCTTTGGTGGGGCAGATGCTGGGAAAGCAAAGGCCTGATCTGGGCATGGTCTATGGGAAGGTGAGCCAGCGCATGGCGCTTACCGTTTCCTTGGGGCTTCTTGCGATCTTTATTCCTTTCCGCCACATTCTGGTGCTTCCCTTTGCCGCTGATCAGCAGGTGCTGGCGCTTGCTGCCCAGGTGATGATCCTGGTGGGTATCTTCCAGCCCTTCCAGACCAGCTCGGTGGTGATCAGCGGGTGTCTGCGCGGCGCGGGGGATACCCGGTATGTGGCAGTGGTGATGATGCTGTGCGTTACACTCATTCGCCCCGCCTTGGCCTGGACAGCGCTGTTTCCCCTGCAGTTGGGGCTGCTGGGCGCCTGGTCTGCCAGCCTTGTTGACATGATGATCAGGCTGACATTCGTGTACGTGCGCTTCACCCGGGGAAAATGGATGTACATCCGGGTATGATTCCGATACTGCCGCGTGAAGGCATGAATCCGGGTGAAACGGATGTATATTCGGGTGCAATGAAGGCATAAAATATATCCCCTCCGGCTATACTCAAACCGGAGGGGATTTTTGTGCTGGAAAGGTATTTCAGGCGCATTCGGGAACGCAGGGCGCTAAACATGTGCTTGCGGGAGTTTGAGCGGTACAGGGACAACCGGCCGCCTTCCCTGGTTAAGGGAAGATGGCTCTAAATTCCGGAAGGCTTGCGGAGGAGGGCGGGATACGGTTATTCGCCGTCGCTTTTTTCATCCTCACCGGATTCCGGAACAGGGCCGTTCAAAGCTTGCGTATCACTGTCTGCAGGCGTCTCAGGCATGTCGGCCTTGAGGGCGGCGGCATCGGCGGCTTCCTCGGCCAGCTTTGCCTCCCGGGCCGCGGCGATCCGCTGTGCGCGGATGACAGTGAGCTGCTCATCCAGCACGTTCAGTTGCTTCAATTGGGCTTCCAGCGCAGGGGGAAATGTCTCGCCCCGCTGCCACATTTCATAGGCAATGCTGCCAAAGTCGGCCAGAATTTCCCGGCGGCGCGTTTCCAGGTTCATTTCGGTGACCTTGTACTTGGCATTGTCCGCAATGCTGGACGCCGCGTTGCCTATGACCTCCATGCCTTTGAGCCACGTCTTTTTCAAGCTTTTCATCACATTGCCCATGTGTCATGCTCCTTTAACCTTATTTGCGGATGAGGTCGTCGCGAAGCCGGTACAGCGTGGCGCCTCTTTTTTTGGTATTGATACATTCTATGAACCAGCGGGCGGTAGCATCCGCGTCATATTGCAAATAGCCCCAGCGGACTCCGTCGATGCGCTTGCCCCGCATGTTGCTGTCCGTCCAGTGCAGCATATCGCTGACAGGATCGTAATCAGTGATGAAAAACAGGGAGTGGGGGCCGTTGCCGCCGCCGTAATTGCCCACCATTTGAAAGAAGTCACCCTTCTTGACCTGCTTGAGCATGTCGAAGGCTATTTGGGCATTTTCTTCCTTGCTCAGATCATTGCTGTATTTGAACTGGGCCACAATTTCAAACGGGCTGCCGTCCTCCGCGGTCTCGGGCCGCCACTCGATGCCGTAATCATAGGGCGCGCAGGCGGCTTTGCTGTTGTTTTTGGGCATGTGCAGCGGAAGGTCCGGAAAAGCCTGCATGACATAATCCTTGGAGTAGGTATCGAATAAACGCATCACGAAATTCTTGCAGACGCCGATATGGTAATCCTCCTGGGCGGGAGCAAACTTGTAGCGGGAATCCTTCGAATTGGCGTAGGCCAACTGAATCATTTTTCCGATCAGCTCTTCCTTGGGGGAGGGAACATTGCGTGTAACATCCGCAAAGGAAGGGGGCTCGCCATCCTTTTGCATCCCATAGCCGCGGGCAGTGATGGTAAGGCCACCTGGCAAGGCGGGCAATTGGAAGGCATACTCGAACGCATCCCCCTCCTGCGTTTGCGTAAGCGATCCGCCATCCCAGGAAAGGGTGACCTCGATGCGGCTGACATTGCTCCCGTTGGCGCTGACGCTCAGCGTATTGCCCTGGGCATAGCCCTCTCCCGGCAGGGGTTTTACCAACTGGATAACGGGGAGCAGCGGAATATCCGCATAGTAAATTTCTTCATCCGCCCGGGCAACACCTTCCGGCATAAGGCATAGAAGCAAAAGCAGGGCAAACAATCTTCTCAAAGCATTCATGTTCCAAAACCGCCTTTCCGACGGCATTACCAATGGACCCACAGCGCATCCTTTACAGGGGAAAAGCTGACCTTATCGATGGGCAGCATCTCGCCGTCCACATTCAGATGCATCCCCGGCGCATCGATGGATACCTTGCTGCACCGGTAATGGGAGGTGATGGCAAAAGAGTGTACCCGCCCCATCAGCAGGCCGGGAAGATAAAAGAACATCTTCCAGTTGGGGATGGACCGGAGCACCACCACGTCCAGCAGGCCGTCATTTACCAGGGAAGTGGGGGAAATGGCAATTCCTCCGCCTATATAACGGCCATTGGCTACGCTGCATTGCAAAAAAGTGCCCTGCAGCGTTGATTCTTCATCGATGACGATGCGCATAGTGACGGGCTTGAAGCTGAAGATGGTGCGGATGACGCCGTACAGATATGGCAGCATGCCCCGTACCAGTTTTTTGGCCTTTTTGGAATACTCCAGCACGGAAACGTCAAAGCCTGTACCGCATACGTTCAAAAAGAGCTTGTCGTTCAGCCGGCCCATGTCCAGGAGCCTTGGCGGGTGGGAAATAATATGCTCAAGGGCTTCCAGGGGGGACTTGGGGACCCCGATGGATTTGATAAAATCATTACCCGTTCCGGCGGGGATAAGCCCCAGGGCGGTTTTGGAATGAACGACCCCGCTGGCCACCTCATAAGCCGTGCCGTCGCCGCCCACGGCCAGCACCGTATCCGTTCCCCTTTGCGCAGATTCCCCGGCCAATTGCGTAGCATGGCCCGGTGACTCCGTATAATAAGCCTTGCAGGCAATGGATCTTGCGCGAAGAGCCTCCATCACTTTCTCGCCGACCCGCTTGGCGCGGCCGTTGCCGGCCACTGGGTTGATAATGACGTCGATCATGTATTCAGCGCCTTTCGAAATATATAATAATGTACTTCATTTCAAGGCAAAAGTAAAGCGGCTCGCGGGAATTTCACGCGCCGGCCACACCGGGAAAATGGGTAGCCAGGAAGGCATCCCCTTGCCCCGATCCTTCCGGTTGTGGTATAATTTGCGTAAGGCAGTATGACGGGCCATGGCCCATGGGATGGGATGAGCGCATGCTGGAGGTGCACCATGGAAGAACTGCGGCCGGGCATTTACCGGCATTTTAAAGGGAACCGTTACCGGCTCTTGTATACGGCGCGTCATAGCGAAACGCTGGAACTGATGGCCGTATATCAAGCCCTGTATGGCGATAGAGGAATCTGGGTGCGTCCGGCAGCCCAATGGCTGGAAGTGGTGGAGCGGGACGGTGTACATTCGGTCCGGTTTACGTGGGAAGAGGAATGACGCGCGGCCGGATGCGCGCCATGCTTTCTTGATGCGGCATGCATATGGCATGTTTTATCCTTTGCCGTGCTTTTCCGAAAAGAAAAGGCCTTTTTACTTTACTAGCCAAAGGCGGTATGGTATCATGAACAAAGGCTCAGATTCATAAGTGAGGTTTTACCGCATGAACGACGATACGATCAAGGGTATGCTGTCAAAGATCAAGTGCTTCCTGCTGGACATGGATGGCACTTTTTATTTGGGAAACAAGCTTTTGCCCGGCTCCCTGGATTTTCTGGATGCCTGCGAGCGCACCGGCCGCCGCACACTGTTTTTGACCAACAATTCCTCCAAATCCGCGGAAGAGTATGTGCAGAAGCTAAAGCGCATGGGCGTGCGGGAACGCTTTTTGCGGGTGCTGACATCCGGCCATGCCGCCGCATCCTACGCGCTGCGCGTATTTCCGGAAAAAAAGGCGTTTTTGCTGGGCAATGATATTCTGCAGAAGGAACTGCTGGAGCTGGGGCTTTTGATCGACAATGAAAACCCCGACTATGTGCTGATCGCTTACGATACAACGCTGGATTTTGGAAAGATGACCAAGGTGTGCGACCTGGTACGGGCCGGGCTGCCTTACATCGCCACCCATCCGGATTTCAACTGCCCCACGGAAACGGGCTTTGCCCCGGATATTGGAGCAATCATTGCCTTTATCGAAGCCAGCGCAGGGCGCCGCCCGGATATCATTCTGGGCAAGCCTTATCAGGGCATCGTAGAGGAAGCGCTGCGCCTGACCGGTTTTCGGGCAGAAGAGCTGGCCATGGTGGGGGACAGGCTGTATACCGATATCGCCACCGGCGTAAATTTCGGCATGACCAGCATCCTCGTTCTTTCCGGCGAGGCCACCATGGAGGATTTGAAGACATCGCCCGTGCAGCCGCATCTGATCTTTGACAGGCTGTGCGATATGATGCCGTATTTATAATCAAAAGCGCCCCCGGTGGATGGCGGGGGGCGTGATAAGAAAAACACCCCCCAGGGTGGGATAGGG
>JAEWWY010000204.1 GCA_023458835.1 Bacillota bacterium | reverse complement strand
TAGGCGCCCACCTTAAGGTTTTCCAGCGTGGTAAGGTTGGGAAAAACCCGGCGGCCTTCCGGCACCAGAACAATACCTCTTTGGATCATCTGATGGGTATCCAGGGAACTGATATCTTCACCCTCATATTCGATGCGTCCGCCCGCCATGGGCACAAGGCTGGTGATGGCCCGGAGCGTGGTGGATTTCCCGGCGCCGTTGGCCCCGATCAGGGAAACAATTTGTCCCCTTTCCACCTGGAAGGAGATGCCTGACAGAGCCTTAATGCCACCGTACTGGACCTTCAATCCGTTTACGTTCAGCAAGCTCATGCTTCTTCCACCCCCAGATAGGCCGCAATCACGTCCTGATTATTCTGTATCTGGGCAGGCGGGCCCTGGGCGATCAGCTTGCCATAGTCCAGCACATAGATGCGGTCGGAAATATCCATCACGATCTGCATATGGTGCTCAATGAGCATAATGGTCAACTGAAGCTCATCCCGGAGCTTTTTAACAAACGCGGTCAAATCCTCCGTCTCCTTGGGGTTCATGCCTGCGGCTGGCTCATCCAGCAAAAGCAGCTTGGGCCGTGCGGCCAAGGCTCTGGCAATCTCCAGGCGGCGCTGCTCGCCATAGGGCAGGGATATGGCCATTTCATTGGCGGCATGAGCAAGGCCAACGCGGGTAAGAATCGCCATGGCTTCTTCCGCAAGTGCGCGTTCTTCGCTGCCGTAGGTAAGGGGATGAAAGCTTTGAAGCGCTGGGATACCCGTGATGGCATTCACAAGCCCGTTTTTCAAGTGAAGGTGCTGGGCAATGCGCACGTTATCCAGCACCGTCATGCTCTTGAACAGGCGGATGTTTTGATACGTTCTGGCGGCGCCCAAGGCCGTGATCCGGTCGGGGCGCTTGCCGGTGATATCTTGAAGGCGGCCTGATTTGTCGGAAAGATACACTTTTCCCATGGTTGGCGTATACACGCCGGTGATCATATTGAAGGCGGTGGTTTTGCCGGCACCATTGGGACCAATGATGGCCACGATCTCGCCCTCATTCACATGCAGGCTCAAATCGTCCACGGCCACCACACCGCCAAAACGCATGGTGATATGGGAGGTTTCCAGGATACGCATCACCTTTCGCCTCCCTTCTTTTTTGCGGGCCGGAAGGGTTTCATGGCAAATTGTCCGGCGGCCTTCAATGCGCGGCCGCAGGCGGCCCAGGAAAACTCCCTGGAACCGAACAGGCCTTGGCGGTAAAACAGGATCACGCACATCAGCATCAGGGAAAAGATCACCATCCGAAGCCCGGCGATGGCGGGCACCTGCACGATCCCCAGTGAAAAGCCATTGTCCAGCCAGCGCAGCCATTCCTTGGCGATGGTGATGACAAACGCGCCGACAATGGTGCCGGAGATACTGCCCATGCCGCCCAACACCACAATCAGCAGGATGTCGTACGCCAGCACAAAGCGGAACAGAAGGGGGTTGATGGAGCCCACCACGCTGGCCAGAAGCCCGCCGCCGATGCCCGCCAGGATGCTGGAGAGGATGAAGGAGAACATCTTGTGTTTGAACAGCGAAATTCCCATGCCCTCCGCGGCTACCTCATCATCCCGTATTGCCTTGAAGGCCCGGCCAAAGCTGGTATTCATCAGCCGCCGCATCATGAGGATGGCCAGGATCATGATGCCGAAGGTCCACCACAAGGTGGCTACTGGGGGAATATTCTTGATGCCTACCGCGCCGTTGGTGATGGTTTGCAGATTGGTAAAAATCACGCGTACAATTTCTGAAAAACCCAGGGTGGCAATGGCAAGGTAGTCGCCCCGGAGCCGGAGCACCGGGAAGCCGATGAAAAACGCAAACACGCCGCTGGCCAGCCCGCCCAAGAGCAGCGCCACCGGGAAGGGAAGCTGAATGGCGCCCAGCCAGGGGGCGATGGGCTCCAGGTAGAACACGGCTTCCTTGGCCTTGGGGGACATGAACAAAAGCGTGGTCACATAGGCGCCAATGGCCATAAAGCCTGCCTGACCCAGGGAAAAAAGCCCCGTAAACCCGTTCACCAGGTTCATGGAAAGCCCCAGGATGGCATAGATGGCACACATATTCAGTATGCGGATCTGGTAGGGGTCGCCGATCTGCTTGCCGCTTAGGAGCGTGATAAGCAAAAGGATCACCAGCAAGGATGCCGCTGTCAGCAGCGTATATGCGCGACCTTTTTTCGTCATCCGGGAGGCAATGCCCATAAAGGCGGGAGAATCGCTTTTCTTCATGGTCCTACCTCCTCACACCTTGTCGGTAACCGCTTCGCCCATCAGGCCGGTGGGCCTGACCAGGAGAATAATGATCAATGCAACAAACGCGAAAGCATCCTTATAGCCGGATAGGGATGGGGCAAAGAAAACAATCAAAATTTCCATCACACCCAAAATGATCCCGCCGATCACCGCGCCCGTCACATTGCCGATGCCGCCGATGACGGCGGCAATGAAGCATTTGAGACCAGGCATCACGCCCGCGTAGGGCTCGATGCGGGGATACTTGATCCCCCACATGATGGCGCCCACTGCGGCCAGCAGGGAGCCGATGCCAAAGGTAAAGGCGATGACCTGATTGATTTTGATGCCCATGAGCCGGGCTGTTTCAAAGTCCTTGCTGACGGCCCGCATTCCCATGCCCACCTTCGTCCTGTGAATCAGGAACTGCAGCATAACCATCAGTGCAGCCATGACAAGGGGTACAAAGATGGAAAGCCGCGCAAAGCGCACTTCACCCAATAGGATGATGCCCTCCAAATAAGGGAAGCTGGGGAATTGACGCGGGATACCGGTAAAGAGCACCGTGGCCAGGTTCTCCAGCAGATAGGAGACGCCGATGGAGGAGATGAGCAGGGAGATTCTGGGTGAGCTGCGCAGAGGGCGATAGGCGGCGCCTTCGATCAGCATACCCAGGAGGGCTGTGGCGGCAAGCACCAAAAGAACCGAAGCCCACCACGGTATGAAGAACACGGAAACGCCAAAAAAAAGAAAATACATGGACATCATGAAGATGTCACCATGGGCAAAATTGATCAGGCGCAAAATGCCGTACACCATGGTATACCCTACAGCGATCAGCGCATACAGGCTGCCTACCGTCAGACCATTGATAAGCTGCTGCAGGAAGAGTACAAACGTCATGGGAAACGCACCATCCTCATCGCAGGCGGCCGGCTTTCCGGAATTTCAATCGCATGCCGGCCTGCGCATATCCGCAAAAATACGGGTAAAAGGAATGCGGGCAGCGACCAAATCGCCGCCCGCAAGGGAGAGCTTTGTGACTTATTCAACTACCACCGTGTCGAGGTAAACGAATTTGCCGTCTTTTACGGTCTTGATGATGGCGGTGTTCTTGATGGCATCGCCGTTTTCGTCAAACTTCAGGGCGCCGGTAACACCTGTCATCTCCAGCTTGGACAGCGCTTCCTTGAGCGCGGGACCGTCGGTGGTGCCGGCGGTTTCGATGGCCTTTATGGCTGCCATATAAGCGTCATAGCCCAGCGCTGTAACGGAGCCCTTGGGCTTGCCACCATTGAACAGCTTGGCATAGGCGTCCAGGAAAGCGGTGATTTCCGGGGTGGGCGCGGCATCGGCATCAAAGAAGGTGGTGAAGCGGCAGGCTTCCACAGCGGCGCCGCCGATGTCGATCATGGCCTGGGTCTCCCAGGTATCGGCGCCCAGGAAGGGAACGTCGGTATAACCCAACTCGCGGGCTTGCTTCATTACAAGGCCGGGCTCGGTGAAATCGCTGGGCATGAAGATGACGTCCGGCTTGGCGGCCATCACCGTGGTGATCTGGGAGGAGAATTCCTGGTCACCCACGTTGAAGTAGGCTTCCGCCACGATGTTTTCCTCGCCGAAGGCTTCCACAAAGTATTTGCGCAGGCCGATGGCATACACGTTGGACTTGTCGCAGATCACGGCAGCCGTCTTGGCGCCCAGGTTGCTCTTGGCATAATTGGCCAGCAGCGTGCCCTGGAAATCATCCAGGTAGCAGACACGGAAGTAGTATTCGTTGCCCAGGGTAACGTTGGGATTGGTGCAGGAAGTGCCGATGGCCGGAACCTGCGCGTTTTCAAAGGCAGGGCCGCCGGCGATGGCGAGGCTGGAGCCCCAGGAACCGAGCACGATGTCCACCTTCTCGGCGTCCACAAGGCGGGCGGCGGCGGTAGCGGCTTCCACGTCGTCAGACTTGTTGTCTACGGGTACCAATACGACGGGTCTGCCCAGCACTTCGCCTACCAGGGAATGGGCGGCCTGGATGCCTTCATATTCCATCATGCCGCCGGCAGCCTTGGAACCGGTAAGGGGTTCGAACACGCCGATCTTGATGGGTTCAGCTTCCGAAAGCGCCAAAGCGGGAACCAGGAGGAGCGCCGCAAGAATCAGGGCAAGGACCTTCTTCATAGAGTCAACTTCCTTTCCAATTATCTTCTCTTAGTGCTGTCACCTATTATAATCGCAATATGTGAAATTTGCAATAGATACAATGGCCTGATGAAAGAAAGTGCAGTTTTCCGGTGTGACAACACGAAAAAACGACGCTTTTCTACATGCATGCTGCAGATTGGGACAAAGAAAAAGGCCCGGCATGCGGCCGGGCCCTGAAGGCTTTTTCCAGGAGCATTCAGGATGATTTCATTGTTTCTTGGCATAATGGGCGGATAACAGACTTACAAAGAGGAACAGGGGAGTTAGCAGCAAAAGGCCAAAGAGCAATATGAGCGCAGGCGACTTGGTAAATCCGCTCCACATAGCCAAGCTCGCGAGCCCAATATCTGCCATGAACCCGGCCACTGTTTCCATTGCCAGCAGAAAGAGGGCGGTTTCACAAATAGCGTGAATGATCCTGTTTTTCCCCAAGGGAAGCAGAACGCGGCGGATCATCGCCCGACGATCAAGGCCGGAGGCCAGCGCTATTTCCAGAACGGATGCATCCAGCGCGTGAAGTTCGCCATACATATGAAAAGCCAGGTGGCCCGTTGCGCCCAGGGATAAGAGCAGCAATACTGCCGTCCCGGCATTCATGCCGGGAATGAACAGCATAGATAAAAGCAGTATAGGCAGCAGCCCAAGATACGTCATGGAGCGTGCATACGGAAGCGGCCTTGCGGTTAAGCGGGATTTTGCTCTTATTGCAAACAGGGGGTGGCGCTTAAAAAACAGCCACATGCCCAAGGAGCCGCCCAGAAGGATCGAAATCACAAACGGGCATGCAAAAAACAGCAGTGTCTGCAATATCGCGTTCACTATCGGGGAATCCTGCACAATAGGATAGCTATACATCCTGAACCACCTCCGCCCGGTAGGTATGCGCTTTCAGATAGCCCAGAACGGATACCATCAATGCCGGTTCCGCGTTGAAAGAAACGTACATCTTGCCAAGGGGCTTTCCGCTGATGTATTCAATGCGGCCCTGCAAAATGTTGAACTCCACGCCGAAGCGCTGGGCAGTTTCGTACAGAACGGGCTCGTTGGCCGGATCGCCCATATACTCTATGCGTACGATGGTGCCATAGGCGTGCTCCGCCACCTCGGGAGGCAGTTCGAAGGAAAGCTGCTGGTTCAGAAAATCCCTGGTGAAAGGATGCTGTGGGGTGGAAAACAAGGAATACGTATCATTTATTTCCACCACCTTGCCATCCTCCATAATGGCCGCGCGGCCGCAAAGGCGCTTTATCACATGCAGGTCACGGGTGGACAGCACAAGCGTCAGCTTTAGCTCCCTGTGAAGGCGCTGGAGCAGGTTCAGTATGCTCTCCCCGGCGGTATGCGAAAGATCCAGCGTGGGCTCCATACAGAGCAATATTTTGGGGCTTGAGGCCAGCGCCCTGGCAATCGCTCCCCGCTTTTGCTGCTCCGGCGAAAGTGCTTCAGGGCAGGCGCCTCCCAATCCCTCCATTCCGGTCAGCTTAAGGAGTTCCTCCACCCGATTGGAGGCTTTTGGGTCATCAGCTTTGAATGTGCCCAGCGGAAGGGAAATACTGTCCCGCAAGGGGAGGCCGCGCATAAGGGCGGGGGAAGGCAGCACCATGCCCACCTGGCGGCGAAGGGCGCAAAGCTCGCGGCTGTTCAGGCGTGTTACCGGGCCGCCGTCCACCATCACCTCGCCCTGATCAGGCGTTACCAAGCCGTTCACCATGCGAAGGAGCGTGGATTTGCCGGCGCCTTCATGGCCGGCGATGCCGAATATCTCCCCGGCCTCTATGGCAAAGGATACATCTTCCACCCAAAGCGGCCCTCCGTTTGGGGCGGTCCGGTCAACGGATACATTTTGGAAAACTATCATGGAAAGCCCTTCCTCCCGCAACACCGGTTGGGTTAAATGACATAGTTGTCGGCCGCGTGGCGATTGTAATCCTCTACCAGTTCAGCCAGCGTGATATGGTCCACCACCTGCTCGATGGCCTCATTGATGCGGGACCATACGCTGTTCACGACCAGGTGGGCGGCGATATCGCCCGTTTCCTGCCCGCTGTCCACAGGGCTTACCACCGAAAGATCGCCCTCCATGGTGCGCAGGATCATGCCCACGGTGTATTCGCCGGCGTTGCGGGTAAGCTGGTATCCGCCCTGCGCGCCGCGTACGCCCCGCAGGTATCCTGCGCGGCTGAGGGGGGTGATGATTTGCTCCATATATTTTTCCGGAAGCTCCTGGCGGCTGGCCACTTCCTTTAAGGGAATGTAGGAGCCGTTGTTGTGCAGGGCCAGGTCCAGCATGAGACGCATGCCATACCGGCCTTTGGTGGATATTTTCATGGATGGGTGCCTCCCACAATCCAATTACAAAATTCCTATGGAAATACCATGAAAGTATGCTATCATTGCCGGAAGCTTTTGTCAACGGGCAAGGGAAAGATGCGGAAATTTGGGGGGATGCCTGCAAATGCCTTGACAGCCCATTTCTCCATGGCATATCATGGATTCGTTATATTTATAAAGGAAGCGATCGCATGTCTGTGGAACGGGTAAAAGCTTATCTTGAAAAGTACCATATGGCGGGCCGCGTGATGGAGCTTGCCTTGTCCAGCGCCACGGTGGAACTGGCGGCCAGGGCACTGAATACCCAGGAAGCCAGGATCGCCAAAACGCTTTCCTTTCAGGGGCAGGAAGGGCCGATTCTTCTGGTGGCGGCGGGGGATGCACGCATCGACAACGGGAAGTTCAAGGCTGCCTTTGGCCTGAAAGCCCGGATGCTTTCCCCCCAGGAAGTATTGGGCAACGTGGGCTATGCGGTGGGCGGCGTATGTCCCTTCGCCGTTGAAAATCCGGTGGTAAAGGTATACCTGGATGAATCGCTCAAACGCTTTGAAACGGTTTTTCCCGCCTGCGGCTCTGGAAACAGCGCGGTGGAAATGACGATGGCCGAACTGGAGCTCACCAGCCAAAGTGCCGGCTGGGTGGATGCCTGCAAGGGATGGCAGGAGGAGGAAATCGCATGACAGGGAAGCAGGAAGCGATCGTTACGGAGGAAATAACCGCCCGGCATATGGGCAGCGGCAGCCTTGCCGTGTTTGCCACACCGGCGCTGGTGGCGCTGATGGAAAAGGCGGCCTGCAACGCACTGGAGGGGTCTTTGGGGGATGGGGTGACCACTGTGGGCACCCGCATGGAGGTCAGCCACGAGGCGGCCACGCCGCTGGGCATGCGGGTATGGGCGGAGGCAAAGCTTGTTTCCCAAGAGGGGCGCGCCTATGAATTTGAGATCACGGCTTATGATGAGTGCGGCCTGATCGGCAAGGCCTTCCATCAGCGGGTGGCCGTCAAGGCGGCCCGCTTTCAGGAAAAGACGGATGCAAAACGCGGCTGACGGGTTGTGTTAATACTGCAGACGGGGATTTTGCGGCATATCAAAGAAGGAATTTCCCGGCGGATTTCCCGGGTATGAAGGATGGGCGGATGCATTCATGCAAACCTCTTTCTTGCGCAGGACATGGGCGGAGATCGACCTGGACGGGATTGTGCATAATTATAAGGAAGCATGCAGGCTCTGCAAGCCGGGAACGAAAGTAACCTGCGTATTGAAGTCCAACGCCTACGGCCACGGGG